>JBJESY010000028.1:0-5274 GCA_051883035.1 Anaerovoracaceae bacterium
CGTCTGTTCGAAGCCTTTCTCCGCAAACAGCTTCTCTGCCGCCTTCAGGATCTGTTGCCGGTGCAGGGCTGCCACCGCTTCCTTTTTATTCTCTCTTCCCACGTTTGAATCACCTCTCGATATATTTAGTATACTATTAGTATACTAAATAATGTGTCAGATTGCAACCCTGTTTTATTCCAGACAAGAAAAAAGCGGCCTGCATCCTGCCTTTTACAGTTTCAGACCACTTTCGTTTTTCTTTAATTCAAGTTTTATACACGTTCCACGCGGATCATATTGGTATTCCCCGGCACATCCAGAGGTACGCCGGCACTGATGACCACTTTATCCCCTCTGCGCAGAAGACCCAGCTTCCTGGATTCCTCCAGGCAGCGATAGATCAGTACATCCACATTCTGGAGATTTTCAACCATGACAGGCTGTACGCCCCAGATCATGGCCAACTGGTGGAATGTCTTTTCATGAGGTGTTGCGGCAATTACTCTGGTGGATGGGCGGAATTTGCTCATGCGGCTGGCCGTATACCCCGTCTTTGTAATGGCAAGGATGGCCGCAGCACGGATATCCTGCGCCAGTGTGCAGGCTGCATGACCTACCGCATTGGTGGTGTCGTCCGCATCCATTTCATGGCGGATGCTGCTGCCCTGCTGATTGCGAGGATCATCATGCTCTGCCTGCCGCGCGATTCTGGCCATAGCCTTCACTGCTTCCACCGGATACCTGCCCATGGCACTTTCACCGGAGAGCATCACCGCAGATGTTCCGTCGAATACCGCATTGGCCACGTCGGTGATCTCCGCACGGGTCGGTACGGGGCTTCCGATCATGGACTCCAGCATTTGGGTGGCCGTGATGACAATTTTTCCACTCTGCTGGCACCGCTTGATAAACCGCTTCTGGATTCCCGGCAGCCGTTCAAACTCCACTTCCACCCCCATGTCTCCACGGGCGACCATGATACCGTCCGACAAAGCCAGAATCTCCTCGAAGTTTTCGATACCCTCGAGATTTTCGATTTTGCTGATAATTTTAATCCTCTGACCGCCGTTCTGATCCAGAAAACGGCGCAGATCCCGCACATCGTCTGCTTTCCGCACAAAGGATGCCGCCACATAATCCACATCCTTTTCGATGCCGAAGAGCAGATCCGATTGATCGGTAGGGCTGAGATATTCCATGGACAGCCGCACCTTCGGTACGTTAATCCCTTTATGATTGCTCACCGGCCCGCTGTTTTCCACAGTGCAGATAATGTCTTCCGCCGTGGTCTCCTTCACCGTCAGACGGATCTTACCGTCATCGATGAGCACCGTATCTCCCTGCTTCAGTTCCGCCGGGAGCATTTTATATGTGATGGAACAGCAGCTGCTGTCTCCGTCCACCTCTCTCGCTGTCAGCGTAAATGTCTGGCCTGCCTCCAGCATAACTTTTCCCTCTTTGAAATTACCGGTACGGATTTCCGGTCCTTTTGTGTCCAGCATGACGGCTGCTGCTTTCCCCAGATCATCCCGCACCCGGCGGAACCGGTCGATCATTTCTCCGTGACTCTCGTGATCCCCGTGGGAAAAGTTTACTCTGGCCACATCCAGGCCTGCCAGCAGCATCTGCCGCACGATGTCGTCTTCTGAAGATGCCGGTCCCAGCGTGCAGACAATTTTCGTCTTTCTCATGTTTTCGTTTTCTCCCTTCCGCGCTTCCTGCGCTTCAAAATATATGTTCTCCATCTCTCTTTTCTCAGAATTTATTATAGTCACGGATGAAACAATCTGCAAGAAAAAATGCAGATTTAACAGAAATTTAATACGCCGCACGGTATGCATCTAACATTTACCCTGTAAAGAAAATGTAGTATAATGAAAGAAAAGAATCACGCTGTATCGCGGAATATTTCTCCACAGAATCGTGCAGAAAAGTGCATTTCTGGCAGCAGAGGAAGGCGTCGAGCTTTCTGTCTTTTTTCAGAAGAAATTCGGTGCCGGCCTGTTCGGCGGAGAAGGGATTTTCAATACCGTAGTGAAGGGTCCAGGACGGATCATCCTGCAGACCATGCCGGTCAATAAAGTTGCCGGAAGCATCCTCCCGTACATTCCTTCTTCCGGAACCTGATTGTTTCCGCGCCATATTCAAAACAGTCTCATTCATCAGAAAAAAAGTCCCTTCCATCGGATATTCCGGGAGGGGACTTCTTTATTATGTCTTTATACAGGTATCAGAAGAAGGTGGCCACTTCATCTTCCAGCGGCTCGCACTTTTCCAGCTCGAGCACATGGAAGACCGGTCCTTCACTCTCATACATTTTGTTATATTCCTTTCGGATCGTTGCAGTCATGATGACCCAGCCGCCGTGATCCAGGCTCTGTGCCTTGTCATATTTGGCAACCAGACCTCCGAACTGGATATCCTCCACGCAGCAGGTCATGATATGGCGTCCGATGACGAATTCATCATCGGCAAGACCGCCGCCCAGCAGGCTTCTGCCCTTCACACGAATGGTCTTATCATAATATTTCGGTTCTTCTTCCGTAATATCGCGATACCAGAGGGCATAATCCCTGTCCTCGATCTCGATGACCGGAGCGTCCAGATCAAACGGCAGCGGATCTTCGATGTTATCAAATTCGATGTCGTTTTCCCCATATTCATAGATAATTTCCGCCCTGCGGCTGGCCGCACGGACAATCTTATGGTATTCCATCTTGTCCATATCCCGTGTAAAATTACGGAACACGATGGTTTCCACCGACTTCAGCTTATCGAAAACCAGGTTTCGCATATTGGCGTTATAGGTCAGGAAAACGGTGGCATCTGCCAGGCACATTTCCTGATAAACGACCCAGTTTGGCGGCATTTCTCCATAGAACCGGTCCAGCATCCACATACCGTTATATTCCACGATGACCCGGTCGATATCATACTCTCTCTCCAGCCGGGAAAGGTAGGCTGCAGTCAGCTCCTCTTCTTCCTCTATCGTGACGATTTTCACGCCTTCTGCCGCGAATTTCGCCGGATGGAGTTCTTCTTCCCCTTCTTCGCAAAGCAGAACCAGCGTACGTTCTTCTCCATTCTGAAATGCCGGATCTTCCAGGGTTCCCTGAATGAAGGTGGTCTTGCCGCTGTCCAGAAAACCGCTGAACAGGTAAACCGGAATCTCCTTCTGCCCGGCTTTGTTTTTCATATCATTCATGCTCATCATAACGGCACACCCTATACTTCAAACAGCTGATGGATTTTTTCCTGCTCTACGCCTGCACCGATGACGCAGAGACGTCCGATGATGCCTGCACTGCCTGTCCGCACATCCGGTTCGCCCGGTACATAGTCGAAGTGAATCCAGGTTCCGTCTTCCGCTTCCACGATGCCCTTCGCACGGAGAATCTGTCCATAGGTATGCTCATCTTCCAGTGCTTCCAGTGCTGCAGTAATCTTTTCCTTCGTGAACTTCTTCGTGGTCTCCACACCGATGCTGTCGAAGATTTCATCGGCATGGTGATGGCCATGATGGTCATGGTCGTGGCCGCAGCAGCAGTGGTCGTCATGATCGTGATCATGGTCATGATGCTCGTGATCGTGTTCATGTTCATGGTCATGATGCTCGTGTTCGTGTTCATGATCGTGGTCATGATCGCAGCAGCAGTGATCGTCGTGGTCGTGGTCGTGATGATGGTCATGGTGTTCATGTTCATGATCGTGGTCGTGATGATGCTCATGCTCATGTTCTTCTTCCAGATGATGCAGTGCTTCCTCGATGGTGTCCTTCTTTTCCATGGCATCCAGAATCTGCTTACCGCTCAGTTTCTCCCAGTCGGTGGCGATAATCGTTGCATGCGGATTGTGCTCCCGCAGCATGTCCACAGCCTTTGCCAGTTTTTCTTCATCCATACCTGCCGTGTGACTGAGAATGATGGAGCTGGCATGCTCTACCTGATTATTAAAGAACTCACCGAAGTTCTTCATGTAAATCTTCGCCTTCTTGGCATCGACTACCGTGGTGAATCCATTGAGCTGGACATGATCCAGATGGAGATTTTCCACTGCCTCAATGATGTCTGACAGCTTGCCTACACCAGATGGTTCAATTAAGATCCGTTCCGGCGCAAACTGGTCGATGACCTGCTGCAGCGCACGGCCGAAATCACCCACCAGGCTGCAGCAGATACAGCCGGAATTCATTTCGTTGATCTCCACGCCGGCATCCTTCAGGAATCCTCCGTCGATACCGATTTCACCGAATTCGTTTTCAATCAGAACCAGCTTTTCCCCTTTATATGCTTCATCAATCAGCTTCTTGATCAGCGTCGTCTTGCCGGCTCCCAGAAAACCGGAAAAAATGTCTACTTTAATCATTTCGTTCATCTCTTTTCTTCATAATTTCCCATAGCCGGTATTTTTACACCTGCCCGGCCAGCATTACTATTCTACCACATTCTGTCACAAATCAAAACAGAAAAACCCCATTTTCTTCGTGTGTTTTTCGTGAAAACGTGGTATAGTATTTCATATATGTTATGTAAGGAGGCGTGATGAAAAGCAATGGATAAAACAGCAAGAGAATATGTCGTCTGTCCCTGCCGGAAAGTGACCCGTGGAGAAATCGAAGACATTGTCAGAGAAAAACGCATCGATAATCTGAAAGATCTCTGCGAAGCTGCCAACGCAGGCAACAAATGCGGGGGCTGCAGAGAAATGCTGGAACAGATTATGAATGAAGTTCTGGCAGCCATGGAATGATCGATTATCTGACCGGCAATGAAGCCATCGAACCGGCTGATGAAAAAAGGATAAGAATAAGAAAGTGAGGTACATAACAATGCTTGACAAAAAAGTCGTAGAATTATTAAACCAGCAGGTAAACAAGGAACTCTATTCCGCCTATCTGTACCTGGATTTTTCCAACTACTATTATGATGAAGGCCTGGACGGCTTCGGCAACTGGTATAAGATCCAGGCACAGGAAGAGCGCGATCACGCCATGCTTTTCGTACAGTATCTGCAGAACAACGGTGAAAAGGTTGTCCTGGAAGCCATCGACAAGCCTGCAGTGGCTCTGACCAGTGCGAAAGTTGTTCTGGAAGAGGGGCTGAAGCATGAGCAGTATGTGACCAGTCTGATTCATGCCATCTATGATGCTGCATACTCCGTGAAGGATTTCCGTACCATGCAGTTCCTGGACTGGTTCGTCAAGGAGCAGGGCGAGGAAGAAACCAACGCCGAAGGTCTGATCAAGAAGTTCGAACTCTTCGGCGGCGATCCGAAGAGCCTGTACATGCTGGA
>JBJESY010000029.1:0-5271 GCA_051883035.1 Anaerovoracaceae bacterium
TGACCCTGCCTTTTGATCCGACGCTGGACATGCGGTTTCTCCGGCCTGCAGAGGTAGAGGAAGGCGGTTACCATAAAGAATATCTCCGGTTTGACCGGATGGCGAGAAACCAGTGCATTTACGAGTTCATGCGCATCGGTATCGAGATTACTCCGTGGAACACGCTGGGACACATTGCCGGCGTCCACTATGTGGCCATGCATGTGGCCCGCCAGCTGGAGTCACTGAAGGTACCGGTGGATCTGGGGCTGGTTTCCGGTGCGGCGGCCGGTCATGACATCGGTAAATATGGCTGCCGAAAGAGCGAAGAACGGCGGATCCCGTATCTCCATTATTACTATACCGACATCTGCTTCAACCGGTTCAACATGCCCATGATCGGTCATATTGCAGCCAACCATTCCACCTGGGATCTGGAACTGGAGAACCTTTCGGTGGAATCCCTGATCCTGATTTATGCGGACTTCCGGGTGAAGAGCAGCCGCAATGCCAAAGGAGAAGAAATCGTACATTTCTATTCTCTGGCGGAATCCTTCCAGGTGATCCTGGATAAACTGGATAATGTAGACGCAGCGAAGGAACTCCGCTATCGGAAAGTCTACAACAAGCTGGTGGATTTTGAGAATTATATGCGGGATCTGGGTGTCGTCCCAGAACTTCCGGAGGTGCCGAAAGCCGTGCCGAAGATGCCGGTGCCTGCCGGCAGAAAAGACGTGGCGCTGCTGGGAAACAATGAGGCGGTGGAAGAACTGAAGCATGCCGCCGTGGACCATAACATCCGCCTGATGAACAAGTTTTATCAGGAAGAGGACTTCGCCAACCTGCTGGAAACGGCGCGAAGCGAAAAACAGTGGAAAAATCTGCGGACCTATGTGTCCATTCTGGGCGAATATTCCACCTATATGACGGAAAAGCAGAAGCTGCTGACCCTGAAGTTCCTTTACGAGCTGCTGGCTCACCGGGAAAGCGACATCCGCAACCAGGCAGGGGAGATCATCGGACAGATCATCGCCCGGTTCAACGAGGAATACAAGAAGGAGCTGCCTGCCGGCGTCATTCTGCCGAAAAAGAAGATTACCAACCAGTCTCTTTGGGAAAGATATCTGCGGGATGTGCTGCAGCCTGACTATAAACTGACGGAGCAGCATAAAAAGTGGATCGGCAACAGCCTGAAGAATATCGTGACCGGCCTGCTGACCCAGTGCCATCCGTCCATGCGGGAAGGCTACATCGAAACGCTGGTGGTGTGGCTGCGGAGCCGGAACCTGACCCCCCAGAACAAGGAATCCCTGCTGCGGGTGGCAGGCTCCATCGACCCGGCATGGTGCAGTGAAAAGCAGAGAAAAGAAGTCGTAAGATTTACGGAAAAGATTCTGAAGGAAGAAACCGTGGATCTGCAAATTGCGGCGGTCCGGGCGAAGGAACGGTTCGGCGGATATGCGGACAGCGAAGGCTACCAGAAGGGACTGAAAAAAATCTTGGGGCTGGATCCGGAGAAAGAACTGACCGCAGAAGCTTTATCGGAAATGTTCCTGGACAACCTGAAGGCCAGAACGCCGTGGACCATAAAAGTGGCCAACATTAACCTGATGCTCCGCTATCTGGAGAAAAATCACGGAGAAGGACAGGAACTCCATGTGGCCACCCACCTGGGCAATCTGGTGAAGGTCAGCGAAACCGTAACTGTACGAAGGGCTGCGGGAGAAGGGCTGGTTTCCATTATCGGCAGCATGCCGCTGGAGCAGAGAAACGAAATTGCCGTAGAACTGGGAAAAGGACTGGAAATCGGCGATTACCAGTTCTCCAAATATATCCCGAACTACCTGGGCGTCATCATGCTGCATCTGCCGCCGCAGGAACTGGATGAACTGATTGCTGACCTGGAAAAGCTGCTGGAATCCGGAAACGGCCAGGTGGCGGCAGCGGTGCTCCATACCTTTGGCGTCATGCTGGAGCACTACCGGATCTACCGGGTGAACTTCGGCGATGAAGAGACGGAAACAGTGACCGATGCACGGAAGTATAAGCTGGTGAACCTGATCCTCCGCGGATTTGCCAATTACAACAACGTGATCAGCTCGGAGGCACTCTGGACCCTGGGTACCCACATCTTCGGGTCACGGGAACTGTCACTGGAAGAAAAATATCAGATCTTCAGCCACTGCGGCAAGAAGATCCTGACCTTATATGAAGCGCTGAAGGAGGAGGGACTGGACTTCTTCAACAATGCGGCGGTGCTGAACCACATTTACCGGTTCATCTGCCAGTATGAAGTGGAAGCCGGACCGTTTGCCATTCCGGAGCGGCAGAAGGTGGCCTTTTTCCCGGGCACCTTTGACCCGTTCAGCCTGAGCCATAAGGCCATCGCCACCGAAATCCGGAACATGGGCTATGAGGTCTATCTGGCTCTGGACGAGTTCAGCTGGTCGAAAAAGACCCAGCCGCGGCTCCAGCGGAGAAAGCTCATGAGCATGTCTGTGGCCGATGAAGAGGAAATCTACATCTTCCCGGACGACATTCCGGTGAACATCGCCAATCCGCAGGATCTGGCCCGCCTGAAAGAAATATTTAAAGGCCGGGACCTGTATTTCGTGGCGGGAAGTGATGTGATCGAAAACGCCTCCTGCTACCGGGCAGAACCTCAGGAAAACTCCATCCACTCCATCAACCACATCATCTTCCGGCGGACCACCAGCGATACCAGCCACGGGGCGGCAGCTTCCGCACCGTCGAAGGCCTATCCGGTCACCGGGGAGATCATCAATCTCCATCTGGAGGAATATTATGAAGATATCAGCTCTACCCGGATTCGTGAAAACATCGACCTGAACCGGGACATTTCCAACCTGATCGATCCGGTGGCCCAGAACTATATCTTCGAAAACGGGCTGTATCTGCGGGAGCCTGCCTACAAGCATGTGCTGCAGGCCCGGGATATCCGTCTGGAAGCCTATATGGACCGGGACGGCGAGGCCATCGAGGACATGAAGGAAGAACTGATGGACTGGGGCTTCGACTATCCGGCGGTGAAGGCGTATCTGAGCCGGAAGGATGTGCGGACTGTGCGGATTCGCGACGGCATGCGGGATGATAAAGTGGTGGCCCTGGCTGCAGTGAGCCGTCTGGACAGTATCGATCTGCTGCCGGAGTTCGGCGATCAGGATATCGCAGCGTACATCCGCAGCCAGGCGGCCGGTGCCATCGCCGTCATCGGCGGGCTGTTCTACAGCAGGAGGAGTTCCATCGCCAATCTGGGGCAGACTATTCTGACCGAACTGCTCAGCGAGCTGCTGGCACGGGACTATACCTACGTCGTTTACCATCCGTGCGATCCTGCCGGCATGAGCGGCCGTGTCATCGAGACTCTGGAGAAACAGGGCTTCACCAACATCGCGCCGGGCAGCAGCCGGGGCAGCAGCAAGGCCATTTACGCCGTAAACATGAAGGCACCGGTCATCATTTTCAAAAATGTGGAGACCATCATCAAGAATCCGCTCAATAAGAATCCGCGGGTTCTGAAGGCGGTGGAGGATGCCCATAACCGGCTGCTGAAGGTGCTGACCGGCATCTATCCGGGCGAACTGATTCTGTCCTTCAACGCCGGAATCATGCACCACAAGATGATCAGCCTGATTACCCGCCTCAACGGCGTGCCGGTGATGCCGCGGGAGAAGAAAATTTACGGCCCGTATATGGCCGTGCCGTTCGGCAAAGTGCTGGAAGGAGAAGTGGTTCCCAACACGGTGACCAAAGCCCTTCATACCGAAAAATATTTCTCCCGGGATGTATCGGACTTTACCGTAGAGGAATCCGGCTTCTATTCGTCCCTGGACAATCAGGTAAAGACCATCAAATCCTTCAACCGTCCGGTAATCCTGGTGGATGATCTGCTCCACAAAGGCTACCGCATGAAGGAGCTGGACCCGATCCTAAAGGAGAACCATGTGGACGTGGTGCAGACCGTGGTGGGCGTACAGACCGGCCGAGGCCGCGACCTGATGACCGTCAAGGAGCGGACTGTGGACAGCGCATACTTCCTGCCGAACCTGCGGTGCTGGATCGACGAAACGGCCGTGTACCCGTATCTGGGCGGCGACAGCATCAAGGATCCGGAAGTGACCGTGGCCAGTCAGGGCAACATTCCGTCCCTGAATCTGATTCTGCCGTTTGCCGTACCGACCTTCTTCGGCGACGTGTCCCAGAGCAGCCTCTACGACTATTCCATGACCTGCCTGGAAAACGCCCGCGACATTCTGCGGACTCTGGAGGAGGAATATCAGGACGAGTTTGAGCGGAAGCTGACCCTGCGCCGCCTTGGCGAGGTAATCAAGGCGCCGAAACGGCCGGACCTGGGAAGTCACGTGCTTTACGACGAAAACGTGGCAGCATCCGCCTACGTGGAAAAAGATATGGAAAGACTGATCAGAATGAGGAAAATGTTCAAATGACGACTGCTTATTACCCTGATGGGAATCAACAAAATATATCCGCCCGGGTTTCCGGCCGGCGCCTTTCGGAGCTGGCGCCGGATGGGGTTTCTCTTTCCCTGCGGCGTCCGCTGCCCTGCAGCGGGGTCAGAGTGCATCTTCTTGCCCTGGGGGATGTGGGCGCTTCCCTGCTGCTGGGACTGAAGGTCCTGGGCGGCGGTGTGATTGATACCATCGGCATCTTCGATGTCAGTGAGAAGGTCTGCCGGCGCTATGAAATGGAAATGAACCAGATCGGCTGGGCCTTCGAGGAGCAGGAGGAAGAACCGAAGCTTCCGGTGGTGGAGATTGTCACCGAAGAGACCCTCTTTGACTGCGACCTGTTTCTGTTCTGCGCCAGCAAGGCGGTACCTGCCATCGGGGCATCGGGGGATGTGCGGATGGTACAGTTTGAAGCCAATCGGACCATTGTGGAGCACTATGCCCGCATGGCAGCAGAGAGAAATTACGAAGGGATCTTCGCCGTGGTATCGGATCCGGTGGATCCCCTGTGCAAGGCTGCCCTCCTGGCTTCCGGCCTTCTGCCGGGGCAGATCCGGGGCTATGGTCTGGGCGTCATGAATCGGAGAGCCGTGTATTACGCCCGGCAGGATGCGCGACTGGCATCCTATCCGCTGGAAGGGCGGGCTTTCGGTCCCCATGGTCAGGATCTGGTCATTGCCAACAGCATCGACCACTATGACGACGAACTGTCCCGCCGGCTGACGAAGCAGACGGTGGAAGCCAACCTGCAGGTGCGGGAGCTGGGCTTCAAGCCGTATCTGGCACCAGCCCTGTCTTCGGG
>JBJESY010000030.1:0-5261 GCA_051883035.1 Anaerovoracaceae bacterium
CTCCGTACCATGTAATCGTAACCCTGGTCAATCCGAAAGACGAAGCACAGACTGCAGCTGCAGAGAAAATATATGACGCGTTAAAGAAAGCCGGCGTGGAAGTTTTGCTGGATGACAGAAACGAACGTCCGGGCGTAAAATTCAAGGATGCGGACCTGCTGGGCATTCCGGTGCGTATCACCGTGGGCAAACGGGCACCGGAGGGCATCGTGGAATACAAGCTGCGCCGCGAGGCCGACAAGGCGGAAAAAACCGTGGAAGAGGCCATTGCGGATGCCATCGCCATTGTCAACGCAGAAAAATACGGCATGTAAGAACAGAAAACTGGTAGAAATACAGAAAAACCGGGTATATAAAACTGGAACCAAAATGGAAAGGACGAAATACTATGAAAAAAGTGATTATAGAGATGGAAAACGGCGGCGTGATGACCGGAGAACTGTATCCGGAAATCGCACCGATCAGCGTGGAAAACTTCGAGAAGCTGGCTGGAGATGGATTCTATGATGGCCTGACCTTCCACCGGGTGATTCCGGGCTTCATGATTCAGGGCGGCTGCCCGCGGGGCAACGGAACCGGCGGACCGGGCTGGACCATCAAAGGTGAGTTTTCCGCAAACGGCGTGCAGAACGATCTGAAGCATACCCGCGGCGTGCTCTCCATGGCAAGAGCCATGGATCCAAACTCTGCAGGTTCTCAGTTCTTCATCATGGTAGCAGACGCACCGCATCTGGACGGTCAGTATGCAGCCTTCGGCAAGATCACCGACGGCATGGACACTGCAGACCAGATTGTAGGCGTACGCAGGGACTGGAGCGACTGCCCGCTGGAAAAGCAGATTATTAAAACCATCAAAGTAGTAGAAGAATAAATTCACAAATAAAGGAAGCGAAACAGACATGGGATTTTTCAGAGAAGTTGGAGAGGACATCAGGAATATGGTAGAAAAGGATCCGGCGGCCAGAAATGGTTTCGAGGTTCTGATCTGTTATCCGGGCATCTGGGCACTGATTCTGCACCGTCCGGCGCACTGGTGTTACAAGCACAACTTCATGTTCATCGGACGGCTGATATCCCAGATCACCCGGTTTTTCACCGGAATTGAGATTCATCCCGGTGCGAAAATCGGACGGCGGTGCTTCATCGACCACGGCATGGCAGTGATCATCGGCGAAACCGCTGAGGTGGGAGACGATGTGACCATCTACCAGGGTGTGACCCTGGGCGGTACGGGAAAAGACACCGGCAAGCGTCATCCGACCATCGGAAACCGTGTGGTGATCAGCTCCGGCGCCAAGGTGCTGGGTCCCTTTAAGGTTGGCGATGACGTAAAAATCGGGGCAGGCTCTGTGGTTCTGAAAGAAGTGCCGCCCGGCAGCACCGTGGTGGGAATTCCGGGCACGGTGGTACGGCGGTACGGACAGACGACGCAGGACCTGAATCAGGTGGATCTGCCGGATCCGGTTGCGGTGGAAATCGAATGTCTGCGCAGAAGAATTGTCGCGCTGGAGAACATGCTCCGGCAAGGAGGATACGGCGTGAAAACACAGGAAGAGACCTGCAGAGCCTGTGAAAACTGCAGTGAAAAAGGCAGGGAGGAAGAAGATGAAGATTTATAATACCCTTACAAGAAAAAAAGAGGAATTCGTTCCGATCGAACCGGGCAAGGTAAAAATGTATGTCTGCGGACCGACAGTCTACAACTTTTTCCACATCGGAAATGCCCGCCCGTTCGTGGTATTTGATACTATGAGAAAGTATCTGGAGTATCGCGGATACAAGGTGAAATTCGTCCAGAACTTTACGGATGTGGATGATAAGATTATCAATCGTGCCAGAGAAGAAGGCATCACCGCACCGGAAGTCAGTGAGAAATATATCGAAGAATACTATAAGGATGCAGCAGCTCTCAACGTAAAGAAGGCTACGGTACATCCGCAGGTGTCCAAAACCATTCCTGACATTGTGAAATTCGTGGAGGATCTGATTGAAAAGGGTTATGCCTACGAAGTGGATGGTGATGTCTATTACAGAACCAGAAAGTTCGAAGGCTACGGCAAGCTGTCCGGGAAGAATATCGAAGATCTGATTGCCGGTGCCCGGATTGCCGTCGGTGAGCAGAAAGAAGATCCGCTGGATTTCGCTCTGTGGAAAGCCAGAAAGACGGACGATGAGATTGCATGGGAATCCCCATGGGGTATGGGACGTCCGGGCTGGCATATCGAATGCTCCACTATGGCGAAAAAATATCTGGGAGAAACCATCGACATCCATGCCGGCGGTGCAGACTTGCAGTTCCCGCATCATGAAAATGAGATCGCCCAGTCAGAGGCCCATAACGGCTGTGTATTCGCCAACTACTGGATGCATAACGGCTACATCAATATCGATGGCGAGAAGATGTCCAAGTCTCTGGGCAACTTCCGGACCGTCCGGGACCTGCTGAAGGTCTATGACGGAGAAGTGCTGCGCTTCCTGATTCTGTCCGGACATTACCGGGGACCGATCGACTTCGGCGAAGAAATACTGACCCAGTCGAAAAACGGCCTGACCAGAATGCGGAACGCCAAGTCTAACCTGAAGCATCTGATTGCGGCAGGCAGCGGCACCATGACGGAAGCAGAGAAAGCTGTACTAGAGAATCTGGGACAGTACCGGGAAAAATTCATCGAGGCCATGGACGATGATCTGAATACAGCAGACGCCATCTCTGCAGTTTTCGAACTGATCACAGCCATCAACACGGCGGTGAAGGACGGGGCATCGAAGGAATTTGCACAGAAAGCGCTGGATCTGCTGATGGAACTGGCCACTGTGCTGGGACTGCTGCAGCAGGAAACTTCCGAGGAAGTCACCGAAGTAGAGCCTGAGATTCAGGCGCTGATCGATGAACGGCAGGCTGCCAGAAAGGCAAAGAACTTCGCCCGTGCAGATGAAATCCGTGATATTCTGAAGGAAAAGGGCATTACTCTGAAGGATACGCCGCAGGGTGTGCAGATTATCCGTGGATAACCGGACGGGAACAGAAGGTATGACAGAAGAGAATATCAGAAACATGAATACGACGGCACTCGCCTTTCTCGGCGATGCCGTCTATGAAGTATATGTGCGCCAGCACGTGCTGGAGCAGGAGAAGGTCCATGTGGACAGACTCCACAGACTTGCAGTGAAATATGTGCGTGCCGACGGACAGGCCAGAGTGGTGAAGCGTCTCCTGGCGGAAGATTTCCTGACAGAAGAGGAGCAGGCCCTGGTGAAACGGGCCAGAAACCATAAATCCGCGTCGAAACCGAAAAACGCAGATCCGGTGGCATATAAGCTGGCCACTGCATTTGAAGCCCTTCTGGGCTTTCTTCATCTCAGGGGAGAAACGGACCGGCTGGAGGAAATCATCCGGTTTGCATTTACGGTAACGGAGGAAAAACCATGAGCAAGGCAGACGTATTATTCGTCAACATGTGCAGAGAAATTCTGGATCACGGCTTCAGTTCGGAAGGCCAGGTGGTCCGGGCCAGATGGGAAGACGGAACGCCGGCCCATACCATCAAGACCTTCGGGGTGGTGAACCGGTATAACCTGCAGGAGGAATTCCCGGCGCTTACCCTGCGCCCGACGGCCATCAAAACCGCTGTGGATGAAATGCTCTGGATCTGGCAGAAAAAATCCAATAATATCCGGGACCTGAAAGGACATATCTGGGATGAGTGGGCCGATGAAACCGGTTCCATCGGCAAGGCCTATGGTTATCAGATGGCGCAGAAATACCGGTTTGCCCAGGGGGAAATGGACCAGGTGGACAATGTGCTCTGGCAGCTGAAAAACACGCCGTATTCCCGCAGAATCCTGACCAATATCTATAACTTCGCAGATCTTTCCGAGATGCATCTGGAGCCATGTGCCTATTCCATGACCTTCAATGTGAGCGGAAAGACGCTGAACGCCATTCTCCATCAGAGATCCCAGGATATTCTGGCGGCCAACAACTGGAATGTGGTGCAGTATGCGGTACTGGTTCATATGCTGGCCCAGGTCAGCGGTCTGGTGGCAGGAGAACTGGTCCACGTCATTGCGGATGCTCATATTTATGACCGCCATGTGCCGATCATCGAGGAACTGATCCAGAGACCGCAGTATCCGGCACCGAAGTTCCGGCTGAATCCGGAGGTGACGGATTTCTATGCCTTCACGCCGGATGATGTGATCATCGAGGATTATGTGAAAAATCCGCAGATTACAGATATTCCAATCGCTATTTAATGAAAAGGGACAGTCAGAACTGTCATAGGGAGACTTTATGAAACTGATCGTCGCAACAGAAAAAAACTGGGGCATCGGTAAGGACAACCAGCTTTTGGTCCACCTGCCCGGGGATCTGAAATACTTCAAGGAAAAAACCACCGGAAAGGTGGTTATCATGGGGCGAAAGACTCTGCAAAGTCTGCCCGGCGGAAGACCGCTCCCGAAGCGGACCAATGTGGTGATCAGTCGGAACCCGGACTTCCACCCGGAGGGCTGCGTTATGGCCTCCACCACGGAAGAGGCAGTGAAAAAGGCTCTTGTGCTGGCCGGAGAAGGGGGCAGCGACGACCTGATGGTCATGGGTGGTGCAAGCATTTATGAACAGCTGCTGCCACAGTGCGACACCTGCTATGTAACCCGGATGGAAGCATCGCTTGCGTCGGACTGCAGCTTTCCCAATCTGGATGAGAATCCGGATTTCGAGAAAGTCTGGGAAAGCCCGGCGCAGGAGGAAAACGGCGTGACCTACAGATTTACGGAATACAGGAGAAAATAAACCATGGCAAAGGTAAAAAATAAAAGAGCAAACCATGATACCAAGCGTGGTCGCTATTACGCAGAGCGGGGCAGAGAAATGCCCGGACGTGAGAACCAGACCAGAAATGGCGGCAGCGGAAAACCGGAACGCAGCGGTGCTGCCGGCAGAACCGACCGAAGCGCAAGCACCGGCAGACCGATTCGCACAGCAAAGCCGAAAAGAGCCGAGAGAGCGGATTTTGCGGGGGGCTGGGAAAAGGCAGAAAGAAACGACCAGCCGGACACCAACCTCATCATCGGCAGAAATCCGGTGACCGAGGCACTGAAAAGCGGCCGGGAAGTGGACAAACTGATGGTAAGCTCCCGGGAAGGATCCATGATCAAAATCCTGGCGCTGGCAAAAGAGCAGTCTGTTCCGGTAATCATGGTAGAAAAGGCGGCGCTGGATCGGATCGCGGCAGGAAGACCCCATCAGGGCGTCGTAG
>JBJESY010000031.1:0-5239 GCA_051883035.1 Anaerovoracaceae bacterium
GGCTCATTCAGTTTGCTGCAAGTCTGGAAGGATATCCTCTCTCCATGTGTATCATGGTACCTCAGAATTCGGACTGGGCGCAGCGGATTGAAAAAAGTCTGGGTCAGCGTGCACGAAAGGTAAGACGATACGCCACGGAGAAAGATGGCACTGCCTTCGACAGATGCAGCCTGCAAGCCATGACGGAGAACGTACCGGAAGGTTATGCGCTGCAAATGTTTGATGCGGCGATATATAAGCAGGCATTATCGGAGGAATGGAGCTTCAGTCTATGCGGGCAGTTCGTAAGCGATAGGGATTTTCAGCATCTGGGAATCGGTGTGGCCGCAGTGGATCAGAAGGATGGAAGACTTGCTGCAGGCGCGGCCTCCTATTCCCGTTACGAAAAAGGCATAGAGATCGAGATTGACACCCATCCGGATCACCGCCTGAAAGGACTGGCACGATGCTGCGGTGCCCGTCTGATCCTGGAATGCTTGAACCGCGGACTTTATCCAAGCTGGGACGCGCAGAATCCGGAATCCCTCCATCTTGCCGA
Source organism: Anaerovoracaceae bacterium (assembly GCA_051883035.1). Classification (GTDB taxonomy): domain Bacteria; phylum Bacillota; class Clostridia; order Peptostreptococcales; family Anaerovoracaceae; genus RGIG7179. The sequence goes on from JBJESY010000031.1 coordinate 539, forward strand.
AAGCTTCGGCTACAAACCGGCAGGTACATATACGGCTTATGAAATTATCGTTTAGGTTTCACCTCCCAGTGGATTTCCGGCAGGGCATTATCGGGTGACTGGCAGAAATAATTGAAATCTTCAGGTCTTGCGGTCGGGTTCAGAACCGGATCATACCGTCCGATGTAACGCAGCCCGGAATCATCGTACACGGCCAGAATGAAGGCAGTTGTGACCCATTCGTTTTCTTCCTTCGGACTGGCGGATGTGATTGCCAGCTGCCTGCCGTCCCATGCCATGGTTGCTTTGTAACTGAGATGAAACAGCGGTTCCTCCGATGGTGAAAGGGAAGTCTCCAGCTGCTTTTCAAATCGGCCGTCTTTATTTTTGGCAAAGAGCAGCAGTTCATACCCGTCGCTGAGTACGAAAAAGTCATCGGCCTGGTACCATGGACTGGCGTCCATTTCCTTTCCGGACAGACAGAGCCGCTGCAGGATTTCCATCGTGTCGGTGTCCAGCAGTGTCAGCCAGTTTTTTTCGCCTTCCTGGGTATAGAGGAACAGGGTTTCCTGCCGGCTGTCCAGACGCAAATCGCAGACGCGGACTGTCGGGTCCAGAGAAAAGCAATTGGACAGTTCCTCTGACTGCACCGTATAGGATGGGCTGCTGCCGGAGGAAGTCTCCTTCGCATAAGGCAGACGGTAAATGCCGTACCCGCCGGGAATCAGACTGGTATCCACATATCGGCCATCACCTGTGACGTTATCGAAAGAGAAATAAATGGAATCATCGGTGAAGACGCTGCAGGTTCTCGTGGGAAATCCACCCTCCACTTCTTTGGAAATAACTTCGCTCGGATAATCGGTTTTATCGTAAGTAAGCACAATCTGCTCTTCCGGCAGAACAGGAATGCGGAAAAAATCCGAAAAAACGGTTTCGTCGATGTCCACCAGCAGAGTGCGGTTCTGTGTATATGGAAAATAAATATAGTATTCGATGAGGTAATTGTCGAAAAACTGCTGCAATGGATATCTTCTGGATTTCATTTCTCCGATCCCGGTTTCAGCTTCCAGTTCTGCGATGGCATCTTCCAGAGGCTGGGAAGAAACACCCACGGATTCCAGATAACTGACATCGTAGGAAGATGTGGAACTCATGTTGAATCCACAGTCTTGCGCATAGGAAGATACCTGTTTTTTGAAGCTGAAATCATAGGATGTTTCGACTTCCGGAGAAGCACCCGGACGAATGGTTGTTTCCCAGAACAGCTGATCCTGGAATGCAGTCCGGCAAACGGCTTCCAGGCCTTCTGCCGCTGCCGGATCTCCATAGAGTACCGTGTGTTCCACTGCGACCTGATTCCGCTGGGGCAGCAGGCTGCCCAGAGCGACCAGAAAGACGGCAGCGATCATCAGAACGGGTACCAGTACCCAGAGCAATTGACCTTTGTGTTTCATTGGGCGGCCTCCTTACGAAAGATTTTGCAGAGAATGGTGACGCTGCAGCACCCGGAGCACAGAATTGCCAGGGCATTCATCCCGTTGCTGCCCAGGGACCAGGTGAAGCTGTTGATGAGGACGGCGATGTGCAGCAGAAAGAGAATATTGCTTTTCTTTTCGCTTTCATCCTGCGGAAGGGTGAAGTACGCGGCAGAAGTGCTCAGACCGAAAAACAGTGCCAGATTCCGCAGCCAGCAGAGCCAGTCTTCCATGGGCAGCAGATTATGGAGAAAGTCATTCCGGTAGAAGGCCAGAAAGACAGACTGGGAGCTGAAGCAGGAATACGCCGGGTTGCTGCAGACCCAGGAGAGCAGCAGAAACACCGTCAGAATCTGCACGGCCCACAGCAGAAGAAAAGAGCACATCAGAACCAGCACACGGCAGGCGAACAGATTTTGCGGAGAAACGGCAAGTCGCTGCAGACTGTAAGACGGACGTCCTGTGCCGTCGGAGGCAACCCGGATCAGCAGAATGCAAGTTGCGGCGAAGGCCGTCCAGAAGACCCACCACATGGCGCTTTTCTCCACGAGATCTTCCAGCCAGAAAGCTTCGTTTGCACGAAGACTGCCGGTCAGCAGAAAAAACAGAATGCCTTCCAGAACGGGCATGGCCGCCAGAACCGGCAGAATTGCCTTCAGAGCCTGCTTTTGAAGAAGTATGATGACAGACATATTCTTATTCATAATCTCACCCCCTTGAACGATCAGAACGGACGATCTTCGTCCGACAGGTTTTCCAGTGCCTGCAGCACCCGGTCGGAACGATACTGATAGGTCTGACGGATCACATCCATCAGACTGCGGCCGCTTTCCTCCAGTGCCTGGACATTGTGATCGCCTGCAATCTGTCCCTGATGGAGCAGCACGGCACGGCTGATGAAGTCGGATACTTCCTCAATCAGGTGTGTGGACAGCAGCACCGTCTCAGAAGGCTCCAGAATGCCCAGCAGCACCTTATAAAAGTCTTCCCGGTTAAACACATCATTTCCGGCGAAAGGCTCGTCTAAGAGGATATAATCGGCTCCCTGGGACAGGGCCAGAACCACCTCGAACTGGTTCTTCTGTCCGGTGGAGAAGCTGCCGATCCGGCGTCCTGCAGGCAGTGCAAAGAAATCCATCAGCACCTGGAACCTCTTTTCGGAAAACGACGGAAAGTGGTCTTCATAGAAGATCCTGTGGTCCCTGGCATTGAGCCCCGGGAAAAAGGAATGCTCACTGGTGCCGAAAGACAGGCAGGTAATGTTTTTCCGGGAGACGGGTTCTCCATCCAGAGTAATGGTTCCCCGGCAGGAGGTCAGACCCAGGATGCATTTCATCAGGGTCGTCTTACCGGCACCGTTTTCGCCGAACAGCCCGACGATTTCGCCGCGGGGCAGGGTGAGGCTGACGTCTTTCAGCGCCTGTTTCGTTCCATATTGTTTCGATACGTTTTTCAATTCCAACATAAGATCACACTCCATAACTTCTGCCATTGTCCCGGCGTCATGCACGCCGCCGGGGTAAACCACAGATATACCATAAAACAGATCAGCAGGGCAGTAATTGCCGTCAGGACGATAACGGCAGTCCCGGCCAGGGGAAGGGCAAGGCAGCGCCGGTGGCGCTCCGAGGGATCCGGCAGCCGTTTCATCAGGTAGATACTTTTGCTGCCTCGATAAAATGAAGCGTAGTTGCCGGCGATTCTGCCAAGGAGAATCAAAAACAGAATCACATGAAAGAGAAACATGTGTGCTGTCATCTCCGCGAAATCCGGCATGACTGCATCCGGCCGCAGAATATGCTGTCCGCCCGTAAAGTAATACAGACTTCTTCGTGCCGTCAGATAGCGAAGCAGGAAACATCCGAATGCATAGAACTCGGCAAGCAGTATCTGGCCGGAGAAGCGGCTCAGCTTCTTTTCCACATCCGTTCCGGGCGGTGTATACCGCTCCCATTTTTCAATAAATTTCTTTTTCATGGATTCACCCCCTTTAATCCCAGTATTTTTTCAGCAGGGCAGTGGCTTCGTCCAGGGAAAGTCCCATTTGTTTCATGGCGCTGACAACGGCCCGGGCATCTCCCTCCAGCAGCTCCCGGCGAATGCGGCGGACCTTTTCTTCATCCAGCACCATATAGCTTTTCGCTCCTGCATGGGACTGAATCAGCCCCTCATCCTCCAGAATCCGGTAAGTTTTCTGTACCGTATTGGGATTGACACCCAGCAGTGCAGAGAGGATCCGGCGGGAAGGCAGTTCATCTCCGTCGACAATGACGCCTGCGATAATACCCCGTTTGATGTAGAGCACGATCTGCAGATAGATCGGCATACCGTCCTCCAGTTTAAATTGGTCAAATGTAATCAACGGAAAACTGTCTCCTTTCTGAAAGAATTTATGTTAAACTGTATCACTTGAATAATACGGTTTGCTTAACTGTATTATATGAGTAATACGGTTGTCTGTCAAGCTGTATTTGAAGTAATATGGAAATAAAAAACTGCCGCACCAATGGAATCCATTTATGCGGCAGCACGGAAAACATATTTAAGATATTCTTATACCGACATGGTAAACTGAAAAATACAGAAGGCTGCATAGATACACAGCAGCAGGATGCCCTGACCCCGGTAGAGCTTACCCTTAAACATGGCCGGTACGGTCAGAATCAGCATAACAGCCACCATGACCGGAATCTCTAGCACCAGGGAGGCGTTATGGCCTGCGATGACAGAACTTTCCGGTACCTTGAACGGTGCCAGTGCAGTCGACACGCCGCTGACCAGAACCAGATTGAACAGGTTGGCGCCGATCACGTTGCCGATGGACATGGAGCCGTGCCCCTTCAGAAGGGAGGTTACAGCGGTGACCAGCTCCGGCAGGGATGTGCCCAGTGCTACGAAAGTGAGGGCGATGACGGATTCCGGTACGCCCAGGGCCTGTGCAATCAGAATGCCGTTGTCCACCAGCAGGTTGGCACCGATCGCAATGAGGGCGGCACCGAGAACCAGCAGAAACAGATTCTTGCCTGTGGTACGGGTCTCTTCTGCGATTTCTTCTTCATTGGTGATGGCGGTTCCGTCCGGTGCCAGTTCCGGGTGCTCCGGATCCCGGGTCATCTGCAGAACCGTCAGGATCATATAGACCAGGAAAATGCCCAGCAGGACAATACCGGTGACCCGGCTGAAGAATCCGTCAATATATGCGGTATACATGTAAAACGCAGCGGAAAGGAAGAAGAACATGACC
>JBJESY010000032.1:0-5236 GCA_051883035.1 Anaerovoracaceae bacterium
CTGCTCTGGCGGCTGCCACAAACGGTCAGATTTGGCAGAGCGGCTGCAGTCCGTTTGATGCAGTACGCAACCTTCTTTTGGGTTTCTATCCGGAAGACATCCGGCGAAAAAAGATCGCAGCCCGGGCTGCGGTGCTTTCGCAGGCCGGTCAGTACAATCTGCTGCGTCTGATTCGCCGGGAAGATGAGGTTGCTGCCCTTTTCGCCATGAGCCGGTTTACAGAAGCGTCGATTTCCATGATTCATCTGCTTCGCCACTGTTATACGCCATTTTACAAATGGGCCTTCCGCAGTCTTTCGGAGATGGCGGAAACAGACCCTCTGGCAGAAAACTGCTGCCGACAGCTGAAAAAAATGCCGGACGTGGGGATTTTGCTCCGTCAGGGACAAAAAGAGGAGGCGGAAACGCTGGCCTTTCACCTGACCGAAACCATCTGTGAGAACATTGCCCGGGAGCTGCGCAGCCAGCACCTGTCGGAAACCACCGGAAGTTTCCTGCAGGATCATCTTGCAGACATTATGAAAGGAATCGAAGATCCGCAGATCCGCAGCATGCATCCCATGGCGGATCCGGCGCTCTGAAAGGACGCTTTCATCATATAGCATCAATCATCAGAAAAGAGGTAATTCTATGGAACAGTTTGACAAACAAAAAACAATTGAAACCATCATTCAAACAGAATGGAACATGTTTCAGCAGACCGATAATATCGGAGGACGGGCCAGCTGTCAGGATGACCCGGAGACCTTTTATATCATGCGTGCCAGTCAGTATGAGAACTGGACGGATCCCATGCTTTCCTGCTGGGCGGCCTTCCTGGAAAAAAGCAAAAATGAAGGCCGTAATCTTGTGACCGAAAAATACGGCCGCATGATGCAGTATACGGACCTTCATTACTATAACAAATATCTGAAAGGTGCATTTCCTGCCGTTTCCCAGCCGTGCTACCGGCTCATCAACACTATTGTCCCGCAGCTGATTGCCTGGGAGCAGGAGTTTGCGGCAGCCTGGCCGAAGCTTGCCGATGCCGGCAGACCCATCACCTCGGATGGAGACGCCAGCGGCTTCACATCCATGGAAACCTACGCCCGGGGTGAGCTGGAAACCTATCCAGAAGAACTGCTGCGTCTCTATGCGGACTATGTGGCTGATCTGAAGGCTGCCGGGAAATCCCTTTCTGTCATGAACCAGCAAACCATGGTCTCCTATTACGGCTATGGCTCCATCGAGGAAGCGGAAGCGTCGCTGGCCTGAATTTCACTCGTTTCATTGCTCCGGCGCGTCGGCGTAAACCATTCTCTCCGGCGGGAAGGCCGGTGGAAACAGCGGTCGCAAACATTGAACCGGAATCCTGGAGGGAGGGGCATGCCGCAGTACTTGCACTTACGCAGATACTCCTGCTTGGTCTCCAGAAGAAGTTCGTTGATCTTCTCGCAGAGGCGAAGCTTCTCTTCCATGGTTTCATCTTTTTCGCCGGCTCGCTTAAGCATACGGCTATATACATCCAGCGCTGCATACTGAAGCTCACAGTCTTCCAGTGTCAGCGCTTTTTCATCGATAAATTCCGGATGAGGCATGGATTCTTTTCGGAAAAATGCCTGGCAGCAGGATTTCCAGTAGGCCACCAGTTCCGGTGATTTCACGTCCACCGGACAGGTGATGCAGGAAAAGATCTCTTCTTTGGTCGCCTTCTTCGGCACCGGCTTCATTTCCTGATACAGCACCATGGCTTCCCACATGTCTTCCCTGCTGAAGCCCTCCACCTCCGGCAGGTCTTCCCATGTTTCCAGCAGCTCCTGCAGCGGATATTCCGAGGACAGGGCATCCTGCGGGAACGGAATGGTCAGATGAGTCACCGGCGGTGTTTCTTCCCGCAGGCACTCTTCAATCAGTTCCGGTGTATCCATGGTCAGCACATAGCCCACATCATATTTTCCGTACCTGCCTGCACGGCCTGCGATCTGCTTCACTTCGCTGACCTGCAGACGGCGAGTGGAAACGCCGTCATATTTCTTGGTCTTACAGAAGATCACCCTGCGGATCGGCAGGGAAACGCCCATGCCGATGGCATCTGTGGCCACCACCACGGTGGTTTTTCCTTCTGCAAATTTCCGCACTTCTTCCCTTCTGGACGGCGGCGGCAGCGCGCCGTATACCACGCTGGCCTGTACACCCTTTTCTTCCAGTTCGGCTGCGATCCGCAGCACTTCCCGTCTGGAAAAGGTAATCAGCGCATCTCCCGGCTCCACCTGAGACAGGTCCTCAAAAGTTCCGGCAAACTCCAGCGGTGTCAGACGCTCATGGTGGATGACTTCATACCGGCTTCCGGTATTTTCAATCAGGCTTTCGATAATGGACAGTCCCTCCGGTGCGGTACAGATATGCATCTCATCGGTGTCGATGGACAGAATTGCTCTGGTCCAGTGACTGCCTCGTTCTCTGTCTGCTACCAGATGAGCTTCATCAATAACCACCACATCATAATGCTGGTGATAATCGCACATTTCGATGGTAGAAGCCACCTTATTGCTGAACGGAATATCTATCTTTTCTTCCCCGGTCAGCAGGGAGCATGGTACACCGTCTTCGTTGAGAGTATCGAAAACCTCCAGCGCCAGAAGACGCAGCGGTCCCAGGTATGCCCCTTTGTCCGCCCGCTTCAGGGCCTGCAGGGCGGCATATGTCTTTCCGCTGTTGGTCAGACCCACATGGATATAGACCCGGCGATACATGTCTTTCGCCTGTTCGATCATTTCCATGCCGCCGTAAGAAAGCAGAAGATTCCGCATGGCATCGGTCCGTTCCTTCTGTTTCCTTCGCATGGCTTCCACCTTGGCGAAATCCCGCTTGAAGTAAGGATCTTCCGTGATCATCTCTGCTTCGCTCTTCTTCCAGTAATGACGATTGTCGTCTTTTCCCAGCCCCAGCTCGCAGCCTCTGCCTGCAGGCGGGAAGTGCTTCTTGATCAGAGAGTCGGTCAGTCGGTACTGGGCTGTCAGTTCCGCCCGGGAATAGTATTCCGCTCTCAGTCTCTTCTTTTTACTTCTGTGTCTGTTTCTTTTTTTTGCCATTGGAATATTCGGTCTTTCTGTTGATTTTCTTCTCGCGTTTTTATTTTTTCCGCTGTTTCTGCGATCCATACCTATTACTTTATCTTGTTCTTCTAATCTAATATTCTAACAAAACTTTCCTTCACACACAAGGGGAATCTGTTGCACGCCGCATCAAAGCGTGGTATTCTGTGTATGAGTATTTCAGAAAGGATTGTGCCAAGGATTGTGACCATGTATATCAGACCAGCGAAACCCGAAGATATGGACCGCATCATGGAAATATGCGATGCGGCCCGCAGTTTTATGAGAAAGAACGGGAACCATACCCAGTGGATCAACGGCTATCCCTCCCGTCAGCAGATGGATCAGGACAGAAAAAACGGAAACAGCTATGTCTGGGCAGAAATGGATTCCCAGGGAGATGAGATTTTGCGAGGCGTTTTCACCTTTATCCTCGGTGAAGATCCAACCTATGCTGTCATCGAAGGCGGCACATGGAGAAACGCCGAGCCATACGGCACCATACACCGCATGGGCAGTGACGGAACCAGAAGCGGATTCTTCCAACAGGCACTTCAGTTCTGTCTGGAACAGACGGATAATGTCCGCATCGATACCCATGCCGATAACCTGACGATGCAGCACCTGGCAGAGCGGGAGGGCTTCCTCCGCTGCGGCACCATCTATGTGGCGGACGGCACGCCGCGAATTGCATATCATTACGTAAAATAGATTTCCGGCCGCGCTCAGACACCGGCTCTCGCAGCAATAGCCTTTTCCAGCCAGTCTTTCCCGTCGGTAACCCGTGCTACCACATAGGAAATCACATAGTCTCCGGACGAATTGATCATGGTTGCCGGCGGATCCACCAGATTTCCGATGGTAATGGCGATCGGGTAAGCGATTTCCAGCTGGGTCGGGAAGAAAATGGAGCACATGATGAATTCTCCGATGTAGCCGCCGCCCGGAATGCCGGACATTCCCACAGAAGAAACCACCGCTACCAGAATTACCAGCAAAAACGTATTGATCCCCTCAAACGGGACACCGAAAACGCCGAAAAGAAAGGCGATTTTCAGCACGCAGGAGAAGCAGGAACCATCCATATGCATGGTTGCTCCCAATGGAATAACGATTTCTGAAACATCCTTCGGCACACCGGTTTCCTCGGATACCTCCAGATTGGTCGGAATGGTTGCCACGGAGGAGCAGGTTCCCAGCGCAGTGACTGCAGGGCGGAGAATATGGCGGTACATGGTCTTCGGTCCCTGTTTTCCGCCCCCAAACCATGCATACAATGGAAAGGCAACCAAAACATAGACCAGACACAGCGGATAGTAGACCGCCAGTCCCCGACCATAGCTTCCGGCGATGGCCGGTCCGTAGGTAGCCACCAGATCCGCGAAAAATCCCAGGAAAGCGATCGGCGCATAGTAGGTGACGATTTTCACGACTTTCATCATACAGTTTGACAGATCTTCCAGCCATTTTGCAGTCATGGTCTCACTGCCGCCGCTCAGCTGGACACCGAATCCGAAAAGAATGGAAAACACGATCAGCGGAAGCATGGCTTTCCTGCTGAGGAGCCCAACGAAATCTTCGGCCGTGAAGAAGCTGATAAACAGATCCGACAGGCTGGTCTGCTCATCTACCGTTCCTCTGGCCAGATCACCCCATGGCTCCAGAACCGGCGGAATCAGCCGCATCAGTACGATCATGATCACGGCGGCGATGGCACCTGTAATGAGAAATGCGCCGATGGTGGTTCCCATGACCTTGCCGGCACGTTTTCTGCTGGGCATGTTGGCAACCGCTCCGGCGATGGAAGCAAAGACCATCGGCACCACGATACAGAACATCAGATTAATAAAGATTTTACCCAGAGGTGCCAGGTAAGAGGCACCTTTTTCCATCATCTGACCGTCCGCATCATACACATTCGGCCAGACTGCGCCAAGAATGCAGCCTGCAATGATGGCGCAGACCATGAAGGTCAGCAGGCCGTAATTCTCACGAAAAGAATTCCTGTCCATATCATTCCCCTTTCCGGCATGCATCGATCATATCCATTACATGCCGGTACAGAATATGTATTCTGTGGGAATCTAAGAACAGGAATTTTTTATTCCTTCCCGCACATCCGCCTCCGTCAGGGTCATGAGCGCCTCATCCGCAAGTCTCTC
>JBJESY010000033.1:0-5215 GCA_051883035.1 Anaerovoracaceae bacterium
AGAAAGATTTTTGCGGTAAAAGTCAAGGTTTTTGGTAAAGGACATGGCCTCCACAGACACCAGCCAGACCAGCATCAGCATGACTGCCGCAGACAGCAGAATCTTCATCAGCATGGCGTTCAGGGTATCGGTAATGACATAGGTTTCCACCCCCACCGCCACAGCGCCCCGGACGCTGTCAGTCCCGTCGAATACCGGCACTTTGATGGAAAGATACGTACCGGAGATATCCGCAACCTCCTGGTTCCAGACGGCATTTCCCGTTTCATATACGGTTTGCAGTTCTGCCTGCTCCACCTCGTCCAGCGGGAAATACGCACCGATGGACTGATCCAGATATGCGACAGCATAGCCCTGACTGCCATCCTCGGAAAGTTTCAGTATATTACAGTATAGCTGATTGTAAAAAGCAATGTCCATCGTGAAAGCGTTTTCCATCACCGAACAGAGCCGCTGATAGGCCTCGCCGCCAAAGCCGCCGGTTTCCTCAATCCGGTCAATGTCCTCACCGGAAATCTGGTTGGCCACCATATAGGCAGCACTTTCCACCTGCTCCTCGATTTTCGCCCGGTAGCTTTCCGTGAAGCCGTTCATCAGCATCCCGCACAGCAGCGCCGAGACCACCGTCACTGCACCGATGATCCAGAAGGATACAATCCGGGTCATGTTGTGCTCTTTCCTTAAAACCGCACGAATCAGCCGAATCGCCAGTATCAGCAAAAGGATGATCAGGATGCCCAGTGCCAGCAGCCACACCATCTGCAGCAGTATGGCCGACCCGTTCTTTTCCAGGCGCAGGAAGTTCACCTCATCGGATGTACCGACCACATGAAGGCCGCCTTCGTCCAGCAGCAGGAATTCTCCCTGCTCCGTAATTCCCACAGTGAGGGAATCCGTGTCTGTGCAGCAAACCTGGCTGGCATGCTGCTCCGGATCAATCCTCCGTACCGCACGATTTCGAATATCCGTAAAATACAGAGTTCCGGCACTGTCTGCACTCAGGCGATACGGAACCACGTTTTCTTCCTTCTCTGCAGACAGGCTGTAAACGATGGTCCCCGTGCTGTTTTCGCCGGAGAAACCACGGACCGTACCGTCTTTGTCAAGAATAGAAACGGTATCCCCCACAAACACCGCATCGCTTACGGCATTGAAGGCGTTTTCGTAAGGGATTTCCCGGTCGCCGATTCGAACCGAATCCGACAGACATTCAAGAAAGCGCGGCACACCGTCTGCTGCGCTGATTCCGTAAAATCGATGCTTATTGGTTCTGTCTTCCGTGTAATCTCTGTTCTGCAGCGTCTGACGATAACTGCCATTCAAATCATAGGAAAGAATCGCCTCCCGGGCCAGAGCCATCTCATCCCACTGGGAAACAGACAGAAAAATGCCGTCCTCCGACACGCAAAAGTCGTCGATATATAGCAGATCGCTTTCTTCGTCCGAGGGATTCTCGATGGAAAAGTGAAGCTTTCCGGCATCATCAAAACAGAGCAGCCGTTCATGGCCGCTGTCCAGTACGTAAAATAATCCATCCGGCCCCTGCTTGGCGCTGTAGCCCAGGGAAATCTCCGTGGTTCCCCGAAAAGCCTCCGAAACCGGCATCCGGAATTCCCAGCAGAAAATCAGAAGCAGCACAGCAATCAGCGTCAGCAGGATGCCTGTTCGTTTCATGCCCGGGCAGAAAAGAGAATTCCAAAGGCGCTTACTCCATTTCATAGTTACCATACTCCTTTTCCTGCAGGGGTGCGTCAAAAATTGTATGGATCCTGTCCCTGGACAGCAGCTCCGGGAACAGGATGCAGGACAGGTTCAGCCTGCCCTTATGAGCCTTCCGGCATTTGCGGAAGGAATCTGTCTCGTCCATGCTGTCCACTTCCAGCACATTTTCAATGCCGTACAGATAATAAGGAAGTGCAGGCATGGAAACGTAATCCTTGACGGATTCCAGTTTTTCCGGGATGCCTGTCAGGGTGCGCAGGGTTCTCCCCCGCTCCATGAAGGGTGCCCTGGCAGCATAGTACCGCTCGCAAAGCTCCCGGTTTCTGTCGTGTACCACATCGCATCGAACGCCCGGATACAGCGGACGCATCCGGTCAATCACATCCAGATACAGGTCGCAGATCGCATGACTGATGCCCCGGAATTCCTCCAGTGCCTCCCGCCGGATTCGTTCCTCCACCGGCATAAGAACCGCGTCCAGATATTTCAGATAGGAAAAATCCGGTATCGGAATCACCAGGGGCGCAGACAGAGCGCCTGCTATTTCAAATGGGTATTTCAGGAATGCCCACTCCTGCGGCGTCAGCCCCGGCTTGCGGTTCTCAAAATGGACCGCCTGAATCTCTCCACAATGTTTCTTTACAAAGTCCTTGAAATCCATGCCATCTTCGGCATTGTCGCGGTCTAAGTAGGATTTCCCGGTGTTATAATCAAAACAGTCCCGCTGCCCGTTTTTTCGAATGACCTCGACTTTGACCTCGTCCGTTCCGAACAGACAGGGACCGCCCTCCACAGCCGCCCTTTCCCCGGCAGAAAGTTTCTGCGCGAACCCGGACAGTCCCGCTGTAAAATAGGGCAGTTCTTCCCGGATGGGATAGCGGACGGTTTCAAGCTGGGGGATCTGCCGGATCAGCATGGGAAAATCCAGGATATCCACGCAGTTTTTATAGCGCAAAATAAAATCCCCATCGGCGTTCCGGGATACATCATAAAAGTCCCCGGATACAATTCTGAAATCCAGCATTTTCCGGCAACTGTCCCGATAGCTGGTATCCCCGATGGAAATCTCTCTTTTTTCGCAGATCTCCGTGATGGATGTAATCATCTGCTCCGGTCCCTCCTTTCCAATCAGACAGCAGGGAATTATCCCACTGTTATCATTCTATTATACATAATTTCTTCCAGTTCCGTCAATACGGGCCCTGCAGTTTTCTGTCTTTTTCCCGTGGTTTATGGCGAAATACGCCTCGGTCGACGCTCTGCCCGAAACGCCGACGGAAACGCCGAGAAGGTGCAGCATCCGCCACCCGGCGGACGCTGCACCTTCTCGTAGTTCTTTGCTATATGGAAAAGTATGCGATTCTTTCATTTATTCATGCTTGATAGCTTCCAGTGCCGGGATCTTCACAGCCTTATTGGCCGGATAGTAGCCGGACACCAGACCCACGAAAACAGAGAACACGATGGCGAAAGCCATCAGCTGCAGCGGAATGACGGAGACCCGGTTGATGCCTTCGCCGCCCATCAGTGCCTGCAGGATCAGTTCCCCGGTGATGCCGCCGTCCATGTTGCCCATGGCCCCCATGGCAAACAGATTGATGATCACCGAAAGCAGCAGGCTGATCACGCAGCCGATAATGCCGCCCATGAGGCCGATGGCACCGGCTTCCATGAGAAACAGCAGGCGGATGTCACGCACATAACAGCCCAGCGCCTTCATAATGCCGATTTCTCTGGTTCGCTCGGAGATAGACATAATCATGGTGTTGGTAATGCCGATGGCTGCAACGAACAGGGAAATTGCACCCAGGCCGCCCAACATAAGCTGCACCTGACGGGCACTTTCTTCCATGCTCTCCCGCATGCTCTCCATGGAATAGGTATTGTAACCCAGTCCTTTTATACTGCTCTCCACTTCCGACACCAGGCTGATATCCGATGCCTTTACCAAAATAGTAGAGTACGTGATCTTATTATCTTTCGGCGATGGAACGGCACCGCTGACCTCTTTGATCTTCGACATCAGAGCTTTCATGGAATCCACGCTCATCATCAGTCCCTCGGAGGTCTCCCAGCCTTTGCCGTAGTCTTCCTTGGTGATGCCCGTCACCTTCAGCTCCGTGCGATACTTCTTTTCGGTGGTGCCGTCACTCATATCCACTTCCAAGTTGATCGGCGTCTTCATAGGATTGAAGAACGGATCATCCGGCGGCAGTTCATTGCCCTGCTCGTCATAGCCGACCCACCGGTCCACGTAATTGCTGCCTTCCGGCAGCAGACTGTCATAGAAGTTATACGCCAGATACTGGCCGGCAAGCACTTCCCCCGCCGTCTTTCCCGGCACCTTGCCGTCCAGCAGTTCATAGCCCATGGCCTCCATGGCTTCCGTATCCAGACCGACAATCTCCACCCAGTCGCAGTAATACCGGTCATTGATTCCGGTGGTCATGCGAATGGGATATTCCAGACTGAGAGAAACCTTCGGCATGACGGCTTCCACGCCCTCCATGGCGCGAAAGCTTTCCACCGCCGCATCATCCATCTTGGCAGTATCTCCGCTGCTGTCCCCCATATCATTGTATCCCTGATTCACTTCGATGATAGACAGATCACCCATACTGGCCAGCATCTGATCCTGGGATTCCTTCATGCCGATGCCGATGGAGACCATCACCACGATGGATGTGCAGCCGATGAAAACACCCAGCACTGTGAGGATCGTTCGACCTTTTCGGCGCTTCAGGTTATCGATGCACATTCTGCCGATGTCCGTCAGTCTCATTTCTTTGCCTCCGCGCCGCCTGCACCGGATGAAGCATCGCCTGCACCGGCTGCACCGACTGAGGCACCTTCTGTGCCGGTAGCCGCGCTGCCGGATCCACTGGACCCACCGGTCGTGCCGGATCCGCCGCCGGTCATGTCATCGTCCCAGCTGTCCCACATGGCCGCTTCCTTTTTCAGTGCCGCCGCTTTTTTCCGCTTGCGGATGATGATGATTGCCGCGATAAGAATGGCTGCCGCAATCCCCAGGATCACCGGCAGACTCGGTCCGGTCTTTTCCGGCTCCGGTTCCGGCATCGGTTCCTCCCAGCCCGGATCATCATACACCATTTCCTCCACGCCCATGGTCACCGGAAATTCTCTGGTTTTCGTATCGCCGTTGGCATCTTCATATGTAACCGTAATGGTAAACTCCGCTTCACCGGCTTCCAGCGCCGTGACAGAAAAGGCGATGGTTCCGCTCTTTCCCGGCTCCAGATTACCGATGTTCTGCACCGGCGTATAGGTATCCACGTTTCCTTCCAGGGCAGCTTCCACATTGAGAATGTCGGACTTGCCTTTATTCACATAGGACATGGTAATGCTGTTTTCTTCCCCGGCGTAGACCATGACAGGCACCACCGGTCTTGCAATCTCAAACCGGTCTTTCTGATAGACCGGCACAGTGATCTTCAGATCTGCCGAAGAAGCATTCCGCTTTTTATTATCCACA
>JBJESY010000034.1:0-5207 GCA_051883035.1 Anaerovoracaceae bacterium
TTAATATATGCCGTTCAGCAGGGGAACGATGATGACGGTCATCACACCGGCGATAGCGATGGACAGACTGCCCATGGCGCCTGCCACTTCGCTTTCTTCCATGACGGCAGAGGTGCCGACTGCATGACTGGAGGTCCCTGTGGCCAGCCCCCAGGCGATGTCTGATTTCAGACGCAGTAACTTTTTCAGCGATGCAGCGAAGATCGCGCCGAGGATGCCGGTAAAAATCACCGCAATCACCGTGCAGCCTACTACGCCGCCCATCTCTTCCGCAATGGCGGTGGCAATGGGGGTGGTGACGGACTTCGGCGAAAGACTGGCGTGAATGTGTGCCGGAAGACCGAAGAGTTTCCCCATGAGGCAGATGCTGGCCACGGAAGTCAGGCTGCCGGCGAAGATGCTGACCAGAATCGCTGCCATATGCCTGCGTAGCACATGAAGCTGCCGGTACAGCGGAATGGCGAAGCATACGGTGGCCGGCGTCAGGAACCAGGCAATCATATCACCGGATGGCACGTAAGCTTCATAAGGAATATGGAAAAGTAGTAAAAATCCGATGATGGCCGCAACCGTCAGCAGAATCGGGTTGAACAGGGGAAAGCGGACTTTTTCGGACAGGCGGCGAAACAGCAGATAGAAGCCCACCGTCAGAAACACACCGAAAAATGCGTTTTCGGATAAAAATGTAATGAAACTATTCATGATGTACCTCCTTCTGGCCTCTGACATCGCTTCGTGCAATGATAAAGTCGGCGGTTTTGCCGGTCACGGCGAAGCAGAGGAAGAAGCTGACCAGGGTGATCACCAAAATCGGCAGAGCATGCTCCGCCAGGAGCTTGTAGCTGTCCATGAGACCGACGGCGTAGGGGATAAACAGCATGGGCATGACGGACAGAAAGAAATCTGCCGTGTGTTCCACCTGCTCCAGTTTGATCAGCCCGCAGGCAAGGGCTGCGAACATCAGGAGCATGCCCCAGACGGTAGCAGGGACGGGCAGCGGGATCAGCCAGTTGAGAAACCCGCCCAGCACGGACATCAGAAGAATTATGAGAAATTGTTTGATAAACTGCATAGCTTTTTTCCTTTTTCTATGGTATAGTAATATGATAGGTATTTCGTGCGGATCATGGTACGGAAACCGCACATTCTTCAAGTATATACCATTGAAATCATAATTTCAAGAAAAATGAAAGGGAAGACGGAAAAAATGAGAAAAGAAGCACCAGCGGATCTCTGGAACATGTTATATGATCTGACCGACGAGCTGAAGGAACTGAAGCCGTGGGAAGATCTGTGGGATATGGACCTCATCGGTATTCAGGAAAACGGCCGGGAGGAGCCGGTATTCTGCAGCATCATGGGCAGAAACGGGGATTGTTTCGGCATCGGTCTGTATGACGGAACGCAGGGGCTCGCCAGCTTTCAGAAGGCGATCGCGGCGCAGGACAGCGTCCAGCCTGTGGATTACATTATGATGAATCAGCAGGCGCTGATCTGCTACTGGGGCGACCGGATCGAAGTGCCGGAGGAGCAGAAAGCCATGATCAAGCAGCTGGGCAGAAAGTACCGAGGAAAGAACAACTGGCCGTTTTTCCTGTCTTTCCAGCCGCGGTTCGCACCGTGGACGCCGGATGAAGCGGAGGTCCGCCTGCTGGTGGAAACCTTCGTGCAGCTCATTGAAGGGGTAAAAGCCCTGCGGGAAGAGCGGGTGAAGGTGAATTTCGAAGAGGGAGAATTCTGTTTCCGGTATTTCGATCTGGGAGAGATGAACTGGATGACAGCGCCGGCCCGGCTGCCGTATATCGAAGAAACGTACGAGACCATTGAGGTGACAGACGAGGTGCTGATGAAACGGCTGGAGAAACAGCCGGAAAACGGCGCAACCATTCTGCTGGACACGGCATACCTGCATGGCATGCTGAAGGATGAAAAGTTCGACCGGCCGGTCAATCCCATGGTTCTGCTGGCGGTGGACCGGGATAGCGGCATGATTCTCCATGTGGATCTGCTGCCGCCGGAGGAAGAGGAGGGCATGGCAGCAGCCAACTTCCTGGTGAATTACATCGAGGCTGAAGGCAGACCGGAAAAAGTACTGGCAAGGAATCCGTACATCCTGTATGCGGTGGATGAGATCTGCGAGAAGCTGCGCATCACCCTCAACGAAGCGCCGCTGCAGGTAATCGATGAGATTATGGAAGGCATGCGGCAGCAGGCCGGAAATCTGTAATATCGATGAAATAAACGACATAAGCGACACATCAGAAAAATGACATATATGTAATAAGGAGAAAGAAAGACTGTGAAGATTAAAGACATTTTAGCGAGAGACAAAGTAACCTTATCCTTTGAGGTGTTCCCGCCGAAAAAGGGAATGCCTTTTGAACCCATCGTGGCGGCGGTGGACCGGCTCTGCCAGTCCCGTCCCGATTTCATGAGCGTGACTTACGGCGCAGGCGGCGGCACCGGCCATAATACGGTGAAGATCGCCTCCCATGTGCAGAACGACCTGGGGGTAACGGCCCTGGCTCACCTGAGCTGCGTGTCCTCCACCCGGGAGCAGGTGGCAGAGGCCATCGCCGAGATCAAGGCAGCAGGCATCGAAAACATTCTGGCCCTCCGGGGCGATATCCCAAAGGGAGCCAGTGCAGGCGACTATCCGGTGGGCGAATACTACCGCTACGCCAGCGATCTGGTGCAGGAAATCAAACGGCAGGGCGATTTCTGCATCGGCGCGGCCTGCTATCCGGAAGGACATATTGAGTGTGCCCATAAGGAAGACGACATCGCCAACCTGAAGATCAAGGTGGACAGCGGCGTGGACTTCCTGACCACCCAGATGTTCTTCGACAACAACGTGTTATATAACTTCTTATACCGCATACGGGAGAGAGGCATCACCGTTCCGGTCATCGCCGGCATCATGCCCATCACTAACGCCAAACAAATTGCCCACGTGACCGAGCTGTCCGGTACCTATGTGCCGACCCGGTTCAAAGCCATCGTGGACAAATTCGGCGACAATCCGGCGGCCATGAAGCAGGCGGGCATCGCTTACGCCACGGAGCAGATCATTGACCTGGTGGCCAACGGCGTGAAAGCCATTCATATTTACACCATGAACAAGCCGGATGTGGCCGAAAGCATCCGCAGCAACCTGTCCTGCATCATCGGAGACGAGCAGTGATGGGCCCGGACGCACAGACAGAACGGGAAGTCTATCTTCGCCGGGAGGTGTTGCGGTATCTGGGCATGGGGACTTCCGATCCGGAAACTGTGGACCTGCGGATTCTGGAAGGCATCGAAGGCGCATTGGCTGAGCTTCGCCGTCGGACCAGACCCCGTTTTCTGCGCAAAATCTGTCCGCTGGATTTTCATGGCGAGTCCGGAGATCTGCTTTCTTTCGGGGAATCGTTTTCAGTGAAAAGCCGGTCTCTGCAGGTCAATCTGAGAGACTGCAGCGAGATTGTGCTTTTCGCGGCGACACTGGGTGCGGAAGCCGATCAGCTAATCCGCCGGGCATCCAGCCGGGATATCAGTCATGGACTGATTATGGAAGCAGCGGCCACGGCCCTCATCGAGGATTTCTGCGACGGATGTCAGATGAAAATCGAGGCGGAAATGAACCGGCAGGGGAAGACCCTGCGGCCCCGGTTCTCGCCGGGCTACGGTGATTTCGACATCGTCCACCAGAAGGATATGGTCCGTCTTCTGGACACACCGCGGCAGCTGGGTGTGAGCCTGACCGAGGGCGGCATGCTGGTACCGTCCAAGTCGGTGACCGCCGTGATGGGCATCGCTTCGTGGACCGGAGGAAACGCAGGCGGAGAGCAAGCCGGCAGCGGCGAGACCGGCAGTGGAACCAGCGGTGGCAGGCAGCGGTGCCACATCCACGGCTGCGAGGCCTGCAGCAAGAAAGACTGTCTCTACAGGAGGAATAAATAAAAAATGGCAGAGAAAATTACAGAGGTACTGGGAACACGAATTCTGTTTTTTGACGGCGGCATGGGAAGCATGCTGCAGCAGAAGGGGATGATCCCGGGAGAAAATACAGATATATGGAATATTACGCGGCCGGAGGACATTCAGGATGTGCAGCGGCAGTATGTAGCAGCAGGATGTGATATTCTCCTTGCCAACATGTTCGGCGCCAACCGGCTGAAGCTGGAGGGGACCGGCTATACGGTGGAGGAGATTATCTGTGCTGCAGTGAAGAACGCCCGGAAGGCTGCGGCGGATGCCGGTGAAGGACGGCAGATCTTCGTGGGGGCTGACGTCTCTTCCACGGGCAGACTGCTGCAGCCGCTGGGAGATCTGTCTTTTGACGAGGCCTGTGATATTTACCGGGAAATCGTGACAGCGGCGGAAAAGGCCGGTGCGGATTTCATTCATATTGAGACCATGTCCGATATGATGGAGCTGAAGGCGGCCGTACTGACGGCGAAGGAATCTACCTCTTTGCCGGTGTTTGCCACGGTGACCTTCGACCAGAGCGGCAAGATGCTCACCGGCGGAAATCCGGAGGCTGTGGTGGCCATGCTGGAAGGTCTGGGGGTGGATGCCCTGGGTACCAACTGCGGTCTGGGACCGTATCAGCTGGAAACCGTGGTGAAGGATCTGCTGCGGGTGGCATCGGTTCCGGTCATCGTGCAGCCGAACGCAGGCCTGCCGAGACAGGAAAACGGCCAGACGATATACGACGTGGAGCCGGCGGATTTTGCGGAGAAAATGAAGGAATTCGCAGAAGCGGGTGCATGGCTGCTGGGGGGCTGCTGCGGAACGACCCCGGAACATATCCGTGCACTAAAGGAAGCCTGTGGTAAGATTACACCGAAGCCGATTGCGGACAAAGGCCTGACCGTTGTTTCGTCCTATACCCATGCAGTGACGGTGGCCGATGATCCGATCATCATCGGTGAACGAATCAATCCGACGGGAAAGTCCCGGCTGAAACAGGCACTCCGTGACCATGACATGGACTATATCCTGCAGGAGGGCTTTTCGCAGCAGGACAAGGGGGCCCATATTCTGGACATTAACGTGGGCCTGCCGGAGATTGATGAACCGTCCATGATCCTGGACGTGGTGCGCGAGGTCCAGAGCGTCATCGACCTGCCGCTGCAGATCGATACGGCCAATGTGAAGGCCATGGAGCAGGCGCTGCGGTACTATAACGGCAAGGCCATGATCAATTCCGTCAGCGGAAAGCA
>JBJESY010000035.1:0-5205 GCA_051883035.1 Anaerovoracaceae bacterium
GGAATCTCCATCTTCTCTTTCAGATCTTCAATCCAGCAGAGGAAGGCTTCGGCTTTCTCTGCATCGTTCTGACCGGTCATGCCGCAGACCTCTGCCAGGCGAGCCAGCCGTTCATGGGCCGCAGATCCGAACTGGCGCATCACATGAGGCAGGATCACGGACATGGCCAGACCGTGCGGGGTGCCGTAGAGACCACCCAGGGTATGGCCGATGGCATGGACATAACCCACGCAGCCCCGGGTGAAGGCACGTCCTGCATAGAAGGCAGCCTTCTGCATGTTCTGACGGGCTTCAATGTCAGAACCATCGCAATAGGCTTTATATAAATTATGATAGATCAGCCGGACGGCATCCTCCGCCAGCTTCTTTTCCAGCTTGCTGTTATATGTGTTGTTGGTATAGGATTCCACTGCATGGCAGAGGGCGTCCATACCGGTGGTGGAAGTTACCTTCGGCGGAAGACCGGTGGTCAGCTCCGGATCCAGCACGGCGAATTTCGGCATCAGACTGGTATCGTTGAGGGATGCCTTGTGGTGGGTCCTGGAATCGGTAATGACCGCAGCAACGGTGGTTTCTGAACCGGTGCCGGCTGTGGTAGGCACCGCGAAGATGGTCGGAATCCTGTGCAGCACCCGGAACAGCCCCTGCAGCTGCTCTACGGTTTTGCCCTTCTTCACGGCCAGCGCACCGATGGCCTTACAGCAGTCCATCGGAGAACCGCCGCCAAAGGCAACCATGGCCTGGCAATTATTTTCCTGAAAGAGCTTCAGCCCGTCCTTCACATTGATATCCGTCGGGTTCGGCTGCACGCCGTCATACACCACATACTCCACACCGGCCTCGGCCATGGCAGCGAAGAGACTGTCCAGCAGTCCCAGCCCCATGAGGACGCTGTCTGTAACCACCAGGACCTTCGTATAGCCCTGCTCCCGAATCAAAGCCGGAAGTTTCTTCACAGAACCGGCGCCTTCCAGCGTTTTCGGCATGCCCCACGGAATCACGTACATACCGATTTTAAATACTCCCTGGTACACTCTGCAAAATACTTTTCCCATATTTTTACCTCCCTGCCGGACGTTTTTTTCCGGCATAAGTTTGATTAAACTAAAAATGAATGGCTTCGATCGGGCAGACATCGCCGCAGATGCCGCAGCCGATACAGTCCTTTTCCCGGCCCTCCGCAAAGCGTGCGATGGTATGAATATCCCCATGGAATTTCGGACCTTCGATTTCAAGGCAGTCCTTCGGACAGTTTTCCACGCAGACAGAGCAGCCTGCGCAGAGCACGGGATCAATGACCGGCTTTTTCCACTGGTCCTTCGGCACCTTGACTGTCGTTTTCCCCCGGGCATCGAGAACAGCGCCCTTCGGACAGATTTTGCCGCAAACGCCGCAATCCACGCACAGACCGGCATCCACCGCATGGCGTTCTTTCAGCTGGCCGGAAATGGCGCCTGTGGGGCAGTTCTTTGCGCACAGGGTGCAGCCGATGCAGTTTTCTGTTATCTGATATGACATGAAATCACCTCTCTCCATAAACTGCTGCATCTTCAGCCGCCGCCGGACGGCGTCAGGAAGACCAGCTCGTCGCCATCCTCCAGCTTTGACGAATACTTTGCATTTTTTCCGTTGATCATGAACATGCAGTTTTTGAACTCTTTCTCCGGGAATCCGGTGGCCTTGCTGAGAAGGCGGCATGCATCCTTCACGGAGCTGCTGTAGACCTCCATGTGGGAGATTCCGCATTTCAGGCGCAATGCGCCGAAGAGCTTGATATTAACCATGCTGATTCACCTCCTGCATACAGGATCCTGCCGGCATCCGGCTTACCGCCAGATGATCCAGGTTGAGCTTTTTCAAAGTTTTCTCTGTCGGGATTCCGTCTTTATCCCAGCCGCGCCCGCGGTAGTACACGTCCTTCATCGACTCCAGAGGTACCTTCGTCTTTTCGTCGCCTTCGACCTGCGGCACGTCGGTGAGACGCTTCGGCAGGCTGTCATCCTTCCGGCTGATTCCCAGGCGGGTGTTGATGAGGCGTTCCAGGGTGTAACCCCGCTTGCCTGCCTTCAGGAAGGAACCGAAGGTCACCTTCATGCCGGTGGCGTATTTCAGCGCTTTGGACTGGTTGAAGATCATCGGCAGATGGAAGCAGACCACTTGCGGGAACATGGTAAGCAGCCGCAGCACAGGCCCCGCCACCGGGACAATGGCATTAAATGCCTTCGTGTACCATGCGTGAGGATGATGGATCAGCGGAGGCGGGAAGAAGCCATAGGTGGTGAATACGCACTGACCGCAGGAGGATGTACCTTCCATCAGATCCTGGAAGATGATGGTCACATCCGGCTTGCCGTGGGGCGTCTGCTGGTTCACATTGAGACCCAGGCCTTCCAGAATGACCAGATATCCGCCGTTGAGGTGGCAGCCGCCCCGGTTGGAGATGGCGTAGCCGAGGCCCAGACCTACCGCACGGCGCGGTTCATAAGCAGCCAGCTCCATGCCCTTGGAGTGAATGGCGAATTCTTTGCCGCCGTATTTTTCCGACAGGGCACGGGAGCCTTCTGCCAGCTCGTCGCCGATGCCCCTGCGGTAGGCGGTATCCTCCCATACCCGGGAAATATCGGCGGTTTCGCCGAAGACAAGGCCGTTGTCCCAGAGACCTTTTTCGTTTGCCTCCATGGCCCATGCCAGGGTATTGGCCGCCGTGATGGTGTCCATGCCCAGCTCATCCAGCTCATAGTTCCAGCGCAGAATCAGCTCCATGCTGTCATTGAGGATGCCTCCCCCCAGCAGGCCCAGGGTCTCCAGTTCCGGTCCCTTCACGGCCTTGCCGTCTACCTGGACTGTCCGGGCACATTTGATGGGACAGGTGAGACAGCCCTTGTTTACAATATTATGTTCTTCTGCCAGTGTTTCGCCGTTTACTTTTTCGAACCGGTCGAACTGGCCGTATGTATAGTTTTTCGTAGACAGCTGCCCCTTCATCTGCATGGAAGAAACCAGACCTGCCGTGCCCAGCCGCGGAAGCTGATCGCCGGTGAGAGGATGGCTTCTGAGATACTTAAACCAGGACCGGTTCAGCTGATCCATCTTTTCCTTGTCGTGAACCAGCACGGTGTGGTTGCCGCTGACAGTGACAGCCTTCAGATTTTTGCTTCCCATAACAGCACCTACGCCGCCCCGGCCTGCCAGCCGCTCATTGCTGACGATGGATGCGTATTTTACCAGATTTTCACCGGCAGGACCGATGACGATCTTGCCGTTTTTTCTCTTTTTACCGCCGGACTGCTCTGTCAGCGCTTCATCCAGTGCCTCCTGGGCATGTCCGGTCTTCATGCCCCAGAGGGACTGCCCGTCGTGGAAGGTAAACTGGTCATTGTGGATTTCCAGCCAGACCGGTTTCTCACTGCGCCCATGAATCACCAGGGCATCGTAGCCGGCTTTTTTCAGATAGTAGCCGAAATTGCCTCCGCAGTTGGAGGAGGTCAGTATTCCGGTCAGGGGTGAAATGGCTGACACGTTGAACCGGCTGGAGCTGGGTGCACCGGTGCCGGTGAACGGACCGGTGGAGATGACCAGCAGATTGGTTTCATCAAGGGGTCCGCGAATTTCTGCCAGATGGTCGCCGATGATCTTGGCTGCCATGGTCTTACCCCCCAGAAACAGCCTGCGCTCCTCGTCGGACCATGGATACTCGCGGATGGTGCCGGTGGTCAGATCGATGTCAGCCACCTTGCCCATGTAGCCTCCGTAACTGGTAGCCATAGTATTCCTCCTTCTCCTGAATGCCGACGAAACCAGATAAGGTTGCGGCACTCTGTCATATTTGCTACTATTGTATCATTTTTGTCTTCATCTCACCACCGAAAATCAGACAAAAAACCGTCCGTGCCCAAATTATCACATATGTGCAGCACATTTGCTCTTCCAAAGCATGCAAAAAATAAAAAACACACCGAAACCGAAGCCCCGGCGCGCAGCCGAAAGACCCGGGAGGGCGTGTTTTGAGAAGGGAGCAGGGATCTGAAAAAGACAATCCCGACTATGCGGACAGCTTTCCTTCATCTCTGAGCTGATCCAGTTTCCGGTTCCTGTAATAGAGGCAGGTATCCACTGAAACCATAAACAGGTTGAGAAAATACAGCGCCAGAACATAATTGATATTTCCGCCGGCAAACTTGCTGCAGATGCCGCAGATATAGCCGATGATGATGGCATACTGGAACATGACGCTTTTTCCCTTCGCGGTTTTCGAACGGATGGACTTGGCCAGGTTCATCGGCCAGGAGCAGCCGAAGCAGATGAGCATGAGTGTTTCGAATAATTCCGCCATGATAGATTCGCTCCTTTTTCGTAATTTTTCCTCTAAAAGTATAGCACAGCCGCCGAGAAAAGCAAGTCCGAAAAACGGAATAATAAAGAGGACCTCGGCCGCATACATTAGAGTGACAGGAATCCTGTCGATGGGCCTGTCGATAATCATGAAAACAGAAGAACGCGGAGAAAGTGAGGAAAGAAACATGCCTGAATTTGAAGACCTGCTGGTCAATGGATATGCCTACCCGTCCATCAGTCCGGACACCCTGGCCTGGTGGCTGCCGCGGCTTACCTGGGCGTCATCCTTCAGCTACGGTTTTACGGAAGACGGGGAACTGATCAATCTGGAAGACGAAAATATCATTTCCCAGGCGGCTGCATCGGGGGTGGGCACGCTGATGGTACTGACGCCGCTGGATGCGTCCGGCGCGTTCAACGACCAGATTGCCATCGCCGTGTTCAACAACCTGGCGGCAATCGACAATCTGATTGAGAATATTTTGCAAAACATACTCGCCAAGGGGATGGCGGGGATCGATTTTGATTTCGAGTATCTGGCGGCGGATTACGCCGATGATTATGTGGAGCTGGTGGCAAGGACCCGGGCCCGTCTGGCTCCACTGGGACTGACAGTGACAGTAGCCCTGGCGCCGAAGGTACGGGCGGATCAGCCGGGGCTTTTATACCAGGGTCATGACTATGCCGGCATGGGGCGGGCGGCGGATTACTGCCTGATCATGACGTATGAGTGGGGGTATACCTACGGGGAGCCCATGCCCGTATCGCCTATTATCAATGTACGAAGAGTATTGGAATATGCCGTCAGCGAGATCCCGCCGGAAAAAATCCTCATGGGGCTGAACAACTATGGCTATGACTGGACCCTGC
>JBJESY010000036.1:0-5202 GCA_051883035.1 Anaerovoracaceae bacterium
CGGCGATTTCTCTTGCCAGTTTATCTTCCTTCACTGCATTGAATTCGTCGCCTGCTTCCGGTACGTCGGTCAGACCGAGGATTTCAACGGCAGTGGCAGGGCCGGCCTTTTTGATGGTATCGCCCTTGTAGTTGGTCATGAGACGGATTCTTCCGGAGCAGGTACCTGCTACCACGCTCATGCCGCTCTTT
The DNA here is from genome assembly GCA_051883035.1 of Anaerovoracaceae bacterium. Classification (GTDB taxonomy): domain Bacteria; phylum Bacillota; class Clostridia; order Peptostreptococcales; family Anaerovoracaceae; genus RGIG7179. The sequence goes on from JBJESY010000036.1 coordinate 192, forward strand.
AAGGTTCCGTTGGTCACCAGAAGGGTCGCAACCGGTCCTTTGTTCTTATCCAGTCTGGCTTCGATGACGGAACCCATGGCCAGACGATTCGGATTGGCCCGCAGTTCCAGTACTTCCGCCTGCAGCAGGATCATTTCCAGCAGGTTGACGATACCCTCTCCGGTCTTGGCAGATACCGGCACGGAGATTACGTCGCCGCCCCAGTCTTCGACCAGGATGCCGTGTTCGGTCAGTTCCTGCTTCACCCGGTCAGGGTTTGCACCCGGCTTATCGATCTTATTGATAGCTACGATGATTGGTACGCCTGCAGCCTTTGCATGGCTGATGGATTCCACCGTCTGCGGCATAACACCGTCGTCCGCAGCAACCACCAGTACCGCGATATCCGTTACATGGGCACCGCGGGCACGCATGGCAGTAAATGCTTCATGTCCCGGCGTATCCAGGAATACGATCTTCTGTCCGTTGATGGATACTTCGGATGCACCGATATGCTGGGTGATGCCGCCGGATTCTGTGGAAGTCACATTGGTCTTGCGGATCGCATCCAGCAGGGAAGTCTTACCGTGGTCAACGTGTCCCATGACGGTGATGATCGGTGGTCTCGGCTTCAGATCTTCTTCGCTGTCTTCAAAGAGTTCCAGACCTTCTTCTTCCTCTTCGGATTCCACCTTGCCGACAGCCACGCTGATCTTCAGTTCGTCTGCCAGGATCATTACGGTGTCTTCGTCGATATTCTGGTTGATGTTCGCCATGATACCCAGCTTCATCAGTGCCATAATCACCTGTGATGTGGAAATACCCACCTGTTCGCAGAAACCTGCTACGGTGATTGGCACGGTGATAACCGTTGTACCCTCTGGTAATGGTTCCATTTCTTCTACCTCTTCTACAACAGGCTTTGGTTTATTGTGCTTCTTCGGCTTAGCCTGTTTTTCCAGGGAACGTTCCTGGATCTTCTGCTTATTCTTCTTGCCGCCATTTTCCAGCTTGGCGAATTTATCTCTTTCCTTATCGTGATGTGCAAGCTTCTCCGGCTTCCGCTGAGTCGGCTTGGTTTCCAACTTCGGCTTGTCAGCCGGGCGTTCCTGACGAGGACGACCTCCGCCCTGCGGACGGTTTCCTCCCTGTGGACGATCGCCGCGGCCGTCACGGTCATTTCTCGGACCGCGGTTATCCCGGTCTCCAGGACGTCCGTCTCTGGCCGGGCGGCCATCTCTGGACGAACGTTCATCTCTGTTCGGGCGGCCGTCACGGTCGTTTCTCGGTCCGCGGCTGTCACGATCATTTCTCGGCCCGCGGCTGTCACGATCACCAGGACGTCCTTCTCTGGCCGGACGACTGTCGCGGCTGTCTCTGCCATCCCGTCCTTCGTTCTGACGGGCGGGTCTCGCCGGACGATCACCGGTCTGCGGTCTGGTTTCTGCTGCCGGCTTAACTGCGGCAGGGGCTGGCTTTTCCACTGGCTTTTCCACTGGCTTTTCCACTGGCTTTTCCACTGGCTTTTCTGCAGCCGGCGCTGCTTTTTCAGGAGCCGGAGCCGGTTTTTCTGCAGCAGACGCTGCTGCTTTCTCCGGTGCCGGCGCAGCAGGTGCAGCCTTTTCTGCAGGTTTTTCCACAGCAGGCGCTGCTACAGCAGCCGCTTCTTCCTTCTTCTTATCTCTCTCCGCAAAATCCTTTGGAATGACCGGCTTGCCCATCGGCGGTCTCGGCCGTCCCTCCAGTTCTCTATTCACAACAGGTTTTCCCATCGGCGGTTTCTGCCTCGGACGATCGCTCGCAGCCGCAGGGGTTCTTGTCTGTTTCTGTGGTCTGGACTGCGGCTTCACTGCAGCCTTTACAGTCACTCTTGGTTGTTCGTCCTGTTGGCTTTCCGTCTTCTTTGGGGCGGCTTTTACAATCTTCGTTTCTTTATTGTCTGTTGCCATTAGAACACCTCCTTACTTTTCTGATTGAATATGATCAATCCCATCTGATATGACTTTCGCAAAATTTTCATCGGTAATGCCGAAAATTCCCTTGCCGGCATTCCCCGTTATTTTCGACAGCTGCTCCCCGGCTCCGTATATTTTGCAGGGAACCTTGTGTTTCTCTGCAGCGCACACCATTTTTTTCACGGAGTTTTCCGAAAGATCCTCCGCAAGGATAAGCAGTCTGATTTTCTTCTTTTCCATCATGTAGATACATGTATTATAGCCGGTGACCAGTTTTCTGGCCTTCGCCGCAAACCCCAGATAAGAAAGGACTTTATTTTCCATCTTCCAGGGCCTCCAGCTGTCTGAAGATTTCCCGCTTCATCTCCTCGGTTACCGGCATGTCGAAATTCCGTTCGATGGCCTTGCGTTTGTCTGCCATCTTCCAGCATTCCTTATTGTCACGGCAGAGATACACGCCTCTGCCCTTGGCTCTTCCGGTCGGGTCCAGACTCAGCTGTCCCTCATAACCCGCAATCCGGATCAGACAGCTCTTTTCTCTGGACTGCATGCAGCCGATGCACCTTCTCATAGGAATCTTCCGTTTTTTCAAGGGTTATTCCTCCTCGATTTCCACAATTTCCGGCATTTCAGTTTCCGGTGCTTCATCTTCCACAGCTTCATCCACATACTCGATCTCCGGCTGGTTTTCCGCAGCTTCTTCTGCCGCTTTCATTGCAGCTTCGTACTGGCTGTGACTCTTGATATCAATCTTCCATCCGCTGACTTTGGCTGCCAGACGTACATTCTGACCTTCCTTGCCGATGGCCAGAGACAGCTGATAGTCAGGAACCACCACGGTAGCAGCCTTTTCGCCGTCTGCAGCGATGATGACCTGTTCCACCTTGGCCGGGCTCAGCACATTGGCAATCAGTTCCTTCGGATCTTCGCTCCAGTTGATGATGTCGATCTTTTCACCGTGGAGTTCATCCACGATGGCCTGCACTCTGGCACCTCTGGTACCTACGCAGGCACCCACCGGATCCACATTCTCAAATTCAGTGTAAACCGCCATCTTCGTTCTGGAGCCTGCTTCTCTGGCAATGCCCCGGATTTCCACGGTTCCATCCTCGATTTCCGGAACCTCCAGTTCGAAAAGACGCTTTACCAGACCCGGATGGGAGCGGGACAGGAATACCTGCGGTCCCTTGGTGGTCTTCTTCACATCCATGATGTACACTTTCAGCCGGTCGTTGATTTTGTATCTTTCGCCCGGCACCTGTTCGGTTGCGGACAGGATACCTTCCGTTCTGCCGATATTGATAAACAGGGTGTCATTACTGATTCTCTGCACCTGGCCGGTCATGATCTCGCCCTGACGGGTGATGAAATTATCAAAGATCATGCCTCTTTCTGCTTCGCGGATCCGCTGTACTACCACCTGCTTGGCAGTCTGGGCAGCGATTCTGCCGAAATCTCTCGGGGTCACCTGGTATTCCACCGCATCGCCCACTTCGTAACGGCTGTCGATTTCGCGGGCTTCCTCCAGAGAAATCTGGGTCAGATCATCCTCCACTTCCTCCACGATATCCATCCGCATGAATACATCGATGTCTCCGGTTTCCCGGTCGATGTTTACACGCACATTCTGGGACGTTCCGTAGTTCTTCTTATATGCGGAAACCAGCGCAGATTCGATGGCTTCGATGAGCACATCCTTGGAAATCTGTTTTTCCCGCTCCAGGTCAGCGATGGCCTGAATAAATTCTTTGTTCATTTTTTCTATAACCTCCTTAGAAAACAACTGCCAGGCGGGTCTTTGCAACCTGCGCCCTGTCAAATCTCAGTTCTGCATCTGTTTCATCCTTTATTACAATCTGGTCATCTGTCAGGCCCACCAGAATGCCCTGATACGCCTTCTGACCGTTGACAGCTTTGTACAGGCTCAGGTCCACAAGACGTCCTGCAAACCGGACAAAATCCCTGTCCCGCAGAAGCTCTCTGTCCAGCCCCGGTGAAGACACTTCAAGATAGTAATTCTGTTCGATCGGATCGATCCGGTCCAGCTCATCGCTGAGAAACCGGCTGACCTTCTCACAGTCGTCCGTCGAAACGTATTCTTCCTCCTGACCCTCTTTTTTATCAATATATACCCGGAGAAACCAGTCGCGGCCTTCTTTCAGAAATTCGGTATGATAAAGTTCCAGCCCGTTCTCTTCCAGAAAGGGTGCCGCAATTTCTTCCACAAGGTCTGTTACCTTCACTTTCGCCTTCGCCATAGGACCTCCTTTTGCCTTATACGGGGCATTCGCCCCCAAACAAAACTGAAAGAGTGGGTTATGCCCACTCTTTTAGCTTACCATTTGCTTTATCTTACTTGTATATGGTAACATATATTAAAATGAAATGCAAGGTATTTCAGGAAAAAAATCCTACTTTTCCGCCCGTTCCATGGCCAGTCTGAAGTCTCTCGTATCTGAAAAGATCTCCTGCTTATATGGATTCTTTTTCTGCTCTTTCGACCGTTTGATGATGATTGCCAGCACGATTACATTCGCTGCAAGTGCCAGAACAGCGATGACTCCCTGCATGGTCGGATCCACTGTTTCCGGATGAATGGCTGCATCCATGAATCCATCGGCGTAAAGCACAGGAATCGTGGAAAACACGCTGTCATCCTGGAACGTAGGAAATACCTGTGCAAACATGCACCAGAGTGCCAGCGTGTTGGCACGGTTCTGAATCCATCCGCCCTTGTTCCACAGTGCATTGGCAAACGTCGGCGCCAGCAGCAGTGCCACACCACAAAAGAAGGCATGGGTAGGCAGATTGTTATAAGTGTATTCAAAGTTCCAGATATCATACGCCACGATAAACAGCCAGGTCATATCCGGCCACAGCATATCATCATGCTTTTTCGAAGTATAAATACCCCACCAGCCTGTCATGCAGAAAATATTCAGGATTCCGGCAATTCCGTTGACCCAGTTCCACCAGCCTCCATAAAGCCATACATTTTCAGAAGAGAGCCACCATCTGCTTCCCGTTCCCGGACCGTGCCACGGGCCGCAGCATATTCTTCGTCTGACACAGGAACA
>JBJESY010000037.1:0-5172 GCA_051883035.1 Anaerovoracaceae bacterium
CCATGGGAAGAATGCATTCTGATGCGCAGTTTGCAGGTTCTTCTTCCGTTCCGGCCCATGTAGCCATGATGGGCTATATCGGCATGGGCAACAACCCGATGGTTGGCGCTACCGTAGCCGTGGCCGTGGCCGTGGAAGAAGCGATGAAATAATCGGTGCTGGGGTCGATCAGACCCATCAGACCCGGCGAATCATAAGAAATTCAGTCAGACCCATCATTTTAAGCCAAATGCGCTTGATGGGTCTGATTTTTTTTTTGCCTGGAGGTGAGATCCATCCAAAAACCCGTACAAATCAGGCAAAAAAAGTCCAAAAGGGTCGGGTGATATTGTGTGAGATGAGGCCGTACACGGCGAAAACTATGGAAAACGCAGATTTCACATGAATATTCAGGAAATATTAGCAATATTTTACTTTTTCGCAAAGGGGGTACCCGACCTTTTTTGCGATTTTGATGCAGATTTGTACGGGTTGCATTAGACTAACCACGCACACCACGCCGCGTCCCACGGCTAACCGCCACCGCAGGGAGGACTAATAAGAATTACAGGCGGTGGAAGAGGCGGTGGATATCAGAACTCGCAGAGCATCTGCAGTCCCTCGAAGAATTTGTCGATGGACGGGCGGCCGCCGTAGGCGGATTTTCCGCGAAGCAGATCCATTTCACTGCGGATGGCGTCGAAGTTGAAGAGGGAGTGGGCGTACTGCTCGAAGAGGTCACTGTAGTAATCCTCGATTCCCAGGGCGGCGGTATTGGTCAGTCCTCGTTTCACAGCCCGGCGGATCCGCTGCTTGACGATCTTCGGATCCTCACCCAGCGAGAAGGCGTAGGCATTGAGGGTGGACTTACTGTCATAGGACGCATTTTCTTTTTTCAACATCTGACAGACGTTGATGATGTCCTTCGTACCGCTTTCCCCCAGCATTCCCACGGAACCCAGGATTTTGCGGATTTTGGAAAGAGAATCTTCGGAAGGATCCTGTGAAACGGACGAAGAGGCAGGCTGGGTGGTGCTCATGACCGAACGGATCCCGCTGAGCACAGAAGCCATCTGTCGTTTTTCCGCCACCCGCCGGAGAACGTTTTCAATTTCGATAAAGTTGTTTGGCTTGGTAATGAAAAATTCGATGCCGGCTTTATAGGCATCGGAAACCATATTTTTATCTACGACTTGAGAGACCATGACGAAATCAATTTCCGGATTGGTCTCTTTTACTTCGTTGACTACGGTAATCCCATCTTTTACGGGCATCAAAAGATCCAGAACCACGATGTCCGGTTTTTTGGCGCGGATCTCATCCACGGCCTTTTCGGAATTGGTCTGGGTGCCGATGACGTCTCCCAGATTGCGGGATTCGATAATATTCTCCAGCACTTTCACTGCGCTGATCATATCATCCAGAATGTAAAATCTCATATACACACCTCTTTCCATCTTGCACACCTTTATGAATCGGTTTCCCCTACTGGATCCATGCGGAACTGTTCTGCCGGAATGCGGAGGGTGAAGGTTGTCCCCTTGCGTACCTGACCTGTAGTGGCGACCGTACTTTCCACAGCAATCTTTCCGTGGAATTTATCGGTCAGCAGGTCCCTTACCAGGGTCAGGCCCAGTCCCCGGTTGATGTCCCCGGTGGTTTCGTCGTATTTCGTAGAGAAGCCCGGCTCAAACAGGACATCGATGATATCTGCCGGAATGCCCGGCCCGTTATCGTGGACGGTGATGACGCAGAACTTTTTGTCGTTTTCCGTTACTTCGCGGCACCGGATGTCGATCTCACCACGGTGCAAGTTGGAGCCTTCGATGGCATCCACGCTGTTTCCCACCAGGTTTCGCAGGATGCTCATAAACGGGAAGTGATCTTCAATGATATAGTTCACTTCAAAGCTGTAGGAAAAGCCGATGGAAATGTTTCGCTGCGTTCCGTTCTTTTCCACGTCCACCGAAAGGATCTTCAGGATGTCCGAAAGATGGAGGCTGGTGTCTTTGAAGTCACTGAGAAAGTTATCCTGCAGGCCCATGATGACACGGCGGTAGCCTTTTTTGATCTCATGGATGTCCTTGGCGATTTCCAGGGAGATATGCTGCAGGCTCTTGGGATAATTCTCCCGTTCCAGCGTCTTATACAGCAGGAATGCATTTTTCATTACATCTTCGATCTCGTTCATGTTCTTTTCCATGAAATAGACTTCGCTGTTGAAGGTGGAAGCCATGAGCACCAGCTTCTTATAGTTCTCTTCGTGCTCGGCTTTTTCCAGCAGCGATTTATATAAATCAGAAGCGATGCAGACCAGCAGAATCAGAAAGCTGCGGACCACGGCCAGGATCATCAGGCCGATGAGGCGCTGTGGTGTGAAGAACTGATGGAAGATGATGAAACGAACCAGCATTTCCACGCAGTTGGAAAGAAAATCGCTGCCTGCCAGCCGCAGATAGAATCGCTCGTAAGATGCGAAGCCGAGAGAGCGGAGCAGAATGCCGAAGATCATGGCGTAGGCGAAGAAGAATGCCATATCCGGCAGAACCAGCTTCGCGGCAGGCAGCAGGCTTTCTCCCTGCCACAGAACGATGATAAGACGGACCAGCGGGGAAAAGATGCCGATCAGCAGGCAGGCCTTCACGCTGTCCAGGTCCTTGAAGATATAAAGGAAGATTCCCATCATGACTACGGAGAGGGCGATGATGAAGCCGTCTACGAACATGTTTACATAGATCTGTGATGCGATGGAGCTGGCTGCTACCATGAGAAAAAGCCGTGTGTTTTTCTGCATGTCCTTCTTCCTCCTTCCCCGTCTGATGCCTTTTACGATTCTGCTTCCTTTTCCCTTTCTGCTTCCGATTCCCGTATATCTATAGTATATCCGTTCGAATTGTGACGGGCAAGTGAAAAAAGTGTTCGTTTTTTGAAGATTTCCGAAGCGATTTGAAGCAAATTGAAGCGGTATGAAACTTTTTGAAGTCGTGTGAAGTTTTGTGAATCCTGTCCGTATAATCAGAGTGTAAAGGGCATTCGGCAGGAGGGGTCCTGCCGGAATGTGAAGAGAAAGGAGAAATGGTATGAAGAAGTTATTATCTGTTCTATTGGTACTGATCATGGTCTTCAGTCTGGCAGCCTGCGGCAGCAGCGGTGAAGACGGGGCAGCAGCGGAATCCGATGTGATCAAGGTTGGCTGGATCGGCGCACTGACCGGTGACCAGGCGCCGTGGGGAACCTGTGAAAGCCAGGCGCTGCAGATGTACATCGATCAGCAGAATGAAGCCGGCGGTGTTCTGGGTAAGAAACTGGAACTGGTAAAATATGATACCAAGGGCGATGCTAACGAGTCCGTAAACGCAGTCAAGAGACTGATCGCCAACGATAAGGTTTGTGCGATTCTGGGACCGAACGCTTCCGCAGCAGCCATCGCCATCAAGGGTGCGCTGAACGAAGGAAAAGTACCTGATATCGCAACGGTAGCAACCAACCCGGCCATCACCGTGAATACCGATGGCTCCGTCAACGCATTCAACTTCCGTGTATGCTTCACCGACCCGTACCAGGGTGCAGTGGCAGGCGGCTATGCAGCCGATGAGCTGGGCGCGAAAACCGCAGCCGTTCTGTATGACGTGGCAAGCGACTATTCCCAGGGCTTCACTCAGTTCTTCGTGGAAACCTTCGAAGCCAAGGGAGGCAAGGTTGTGGCACAGGAAGGCTTCAAGTCCGGGGACACGGATTTCAGACCGCAGCTGACGAAGATAAAAGAAGCCGATCCGGATGTTATCCTGATGCCTTACTTCTATAAGGAAGTGGCACTGTCCGCAAACCAGGCCAGAGACCTGGGCATCGACGCCATCCTGATGGGCGGCGACGGCTGGCCTTCCGACACCCTGTTTGAAATGGCAGGCGATGCCATCAACGGCAGCTATGTGGTAAACCACTTCGACTATAATGACCCTGCAGCATCGGAAGTAACAGCTGCTTACACCGAAGAATACGGCACCGCACCGGAAATCAACGCCTACATGGTACACGACGCATTCCAGGTTCTGATCACCGCCATCGAAAAGGCGGGCAGCGCAGATTCGGAAGCTATCGCAGCCGCACTGACACAGGTAGAGGTTGCCGGCGTGACCGGAACCATCAAGCTGGGTGAAGATACCCACGATCCGGTTGGCAAGGAAGCTGCCATTCAGCAGATCGTGCCAAGCGACACCGCGGCAGATGGATATGAATATAAGTTCATCATGAGATATACACCTGAGAACTAAGAAAACTAAGAAAACGAAGAAGAAACAGAGCTTGTGAAAAGGGGCAGCATGGTCTGCCCCTTTTTCAAAAAAACCTCGCAGGAGGAAAGGAGGGGAACCCTTGAGTGTTTTTATTCAACAGTTTATTAACGGCTTGTCCATCGGCAGCATTTACGCACTGATGGCAGTAGGCTATTCACTGGTTTACAGTATTCTGAACTTTTCAAACTTCGCCCACGGCGGCGTAATCATGCTGGGTGCTTACTTCGGTCTGTACGCAGTGACGCTGATCGGCGGCATGCCGTTCCTGGGGGCGCTGATCATCGCGGCTCTGCTGGCAGGTCTGGTGGCAGTGGTTCTCGAAAAGATCGCCTACCGCCCGCTGAGAAAGAGAAATGCGCCGGGCTTATACTTCATCATCTCCGCCATGGGTGCTTCCATTTTCCTGGAAAATCTGGTCATCGTAACCATCGGACCGACCTTTCGCACGTATCCGCAGATGATCTCCAGAGAGCCGTTCACCTTCGGCAGCATTTCCATCAGCAGAATCGATGTGCTCATGTTCGTCATTGCAGCCATCAGCCTGGTCCTGCTGGTATTCATCATTGAAAAGACCAAGGTCGGACTGGCCATCCGTGCCTGCTCCTACAGCGCCAAGGGCAGCAATCTAATGGGTGTCAACGTGAACAGGATCATCTTCGTGATCTTCCTGCTGGGCGGTATGCTGGCCGGTGTGGCCGGAATGCTGTTCGGCATGAAATATACCGTATATCCGCAGATCGGTGTCATCACCAACAAGTCTTTCGTAGCAGCCGTCTTCGGCGGTCTGGGAAGCCTGCCGGGCGCCGTCATCGGTTCCATTCTGCTGGGACTCATCGAGACCTTCGGCGCAGGCTATATCGCCTCCAACTACAGAGACCTGATCGCTTTTTCACTGCTGATC
>JBJESY010000038.1:0-5162 GCA_051883035.1 Anaerovoracaceae bacterium
ATCCCCATTCTGAAAGTAGATGGTCTGGTTTTCCATCCGCTCCACCCGCTCCAGATTCACCGCCAGTACCCGCAGACACACATAGAACCGGCTGTCCAAAAATGGCAGAAGATTCTCCATCCGCTCATAGTATTCCCATTGCCCGTCTGTAGATACAATCCGCACCTTCCGTCCAATCTTCATGATATATATGATATTGTCCACTGCAAGCCGCAGAACCTGCCCCCGCTTGACCACCGCTATGTATTTCTCCATTTTCTTCCTCCGGTGCAAAGATTTTGCTAAGAACAGTTTACCACAAAAATAACTAAATTTTTCCACTTTTTCTCGCCTTCTTTCCCCACGATTCGACAAAATCCGACCCGCTTCCATTCTTTTCCTCTCAAAATCCGTTCTTTCGGCTGGCTTTTCTCGGAGTCCCTGCCATATGCAAAAAAAATCGAGAGGGTGCTTCCGGGAAGAAGCACCCTCTCTTACATTTCAACAATCTTTTCTGTTTTATCTTACGCCCTGTCCGATGAGTACCGCTTCGTATCCATCAGAATCAGCACCATGATCAGAACAATCCCTGCGCCGAAGAGCAGCACCGGTGTCAGGCTGACGGCAGCTGCCGTGAGAGAAAGCCAGGCGCAGATGCCTGCGATAATGGCCAGGGTCAGGAGGTGGTTTCCGAACTTTCTGCAGTACATGGAAAGATGCTCTTCCCGAATCTGCTTCAGAAACCCGGCAGGGATCCAGGATGCCCTTCCTCTCTGAATCTGCGATCCCAGGACGAAAAGCTGGATCACCGTAAGTATCATCAAATAGCCGAATAATTTCATGACCTTACTCCTTTCTGTCTTTCATGCCCCGGTCTTCCTTCACGGACAGGTACATGCAGATCACTACATAGGAGACTGCCAGCGGCACGGTCAGCGCAAAGAGAAACGTATACCAGCTGTCATTATATTTCATGATGAACATTTCCGAAACCATGGCAACGGAAGCGGAAACGATCAGCGCAGTCTTGTTGAATCCCCTTCTCAGAGCATAAATCAGCACGCCCACCGACACAATGATGGGTGCAAGCATAATCAGTAACATTCTTTCCCCCTTTCCTGCACAGAAAACGATCAAAATACAGGAAGTGGCACCCCACTTCGCGAAGACGCTTGGAACGGTGCCACTTTTTCTTTCAGTTCTCGACTTATGTACGAATCAAAGGATTCCTTACTGTAAACCGGTTACCTGTGCTGCGATTACAAAGATTGCGCCCAGCAGATACTGCAGTCCGATGATTGGCAGGAACCACTTCGCCCACTTGGACCAAGGAACCTTCGCCAGTGCCAGACCAGCCATGAAGTATCCGGAAGTCGGCGTGAATACGTTGGAGATACCATCACCTAACTGGTATGCGATACAAGCGGTCTGTCTGGATACACCTACCAGGTCAGCCAGCGGTGCCATAATCGGCATGGATACGGCGGCCTGTCCGGAACCGGAAGGTACCAGGAAGTTCAGCAGGCACTGGAAGATGTACATACCCACTGCAGAGATCATGCCAGGCAGGCCTTCCAGCAGGCCTGCAGCACCGTGCAGAATGGTGTGCAGAATGTTTCCGTCGGTCATAACAACCAGGATACCTCTTGCAAAACCTACAACCAGGGCGCCGGATGCGATATCAGCCATACCTTTTCCAAGGGTCAGAGCATAGTTGTTGAAGCCCAGTCCGCCGATTGCAGCTACGATCATGGACATACCCAGGAACAGGGCTGCGATTTCATCCATGTACCAGCCCTTCTTGATAACGCCCCAGATCAGCATTGCGATGGCAATCAGGAATACCACCAGGATGGCCTTTTCCTTGCCGCCGAACGGAGGAAGAGAATCCAGATCTGCCACATCATCACGGGTCTTATCGAAGTCATACATCGGAGACAGCTGCGGATTCTTTTTTACCTTTAATGCATAACGCATTACCATGGCAATGGTCAGCACTACGAAGCAGATATACATTACAACACGGAAACCGATACCGGACAGCAGAGGGAGTTCGGAAATACCCTGTGCCACCTGAATGGTGAACGGGTTCATGAATGCACCTGCAAAACCGGAACCTGCACCAGCCAGTACAACGGCTACGCCGGTCAGGCTGTCAAATCCGGATGCCACCATCAGGGATACGAAAATCGGAATGAACGGAATGGTCTCTTCTGCCATGCCGAATACAGAACCGCAGAGGGAGAACAGGAACATAACCACCGGAATGATCAGGATGGATTTGTCCTTCAGACCCTTGATCAGTCTTCCCAGGCCGGCTTCAATGGCTCTGGTTTCCTGCAGAACCGTCATGGCACCGCCTACGATGAAGATGAAGAAGATGATCTGTGCGGATTCCTGCATTCCTCTTGGTACTGCGGTCAGGAACTGCATCAGGGTCACCGGTGTCTTATCTACCGCATGGTAGGTTGTCGGGTCGATGACGTTTCTGGTTGCACCGGTTTCTTCAATCGTGATTTCATGATAGTCATACACGTTGGAAGGAACCACATAGCTCAGCAGTGAAAAAATGAGAATCAGTGCGAGCAGAAGAATGTACACGTGTGGTACTGCAAATTTTTTCTTTTGCTTTTCCATAATTATTCCTCTCTTTCCATAAAACTAAAAATGCAGCCGCCTCAGTCGAAACGGCTGCGGTATAATTACATGGGTAATTATACGATACTATTTACAATTTGTAAATAAATTTCGAGCAAAAAATTATGAAAATACACAAATGATGCATAATCGTATATTCTATCGATCTGCAAGATAAGAAATAAACCGGCCCAGTCGGTCGTTGACCTTCTTACCCTTTTCGATGGCCTTCTGTCCGCCGATCAGCACATATTCGATGCCTTCCGGTGCTTCCAGATGGGACCAGTCTGCCTTGTCGATGATGGTTTCCGGATCAAAAATCGTAATGTCGGCATCTGCGCCTTCCTCCAGACGTCCCTTGGCGTCCAGACCCAAACGTTTTGCCGGTTCCAGAGTCATTTTCCGGAGAGCATCCACCAGCGGCAGAAGCTTTTCTTCCCGGACATATTTACCCAGCACCCGCGGGAAGGTTCCGGCTGCTCTCGGATGGCCGCCGCCGTGATTGATAATGGCATCGCTGCCCACCATACCGTTCGGATTGGCAATGGCCTGGCCGATCTCCTCTTCATTCATGACGAAGGCAACCGCCAGCATCTTCGGATACTCTGCCCGGGCTTTGCGGAATATTTCCTCGGTGCAGTATACGTTTTTATATGGCTCATCGGTCAGCAGAATGCTGTCGTAATCCTTGCCCCAGCCTTCCAGACAGCCGTCTTCGAATACGGCAGAGCCGATCTCCGTGGAGAAGGCGTTGTACGGATAGGTATCGTAGTTCAGCTTCGGATTCTTTTCCATGGCCGCATTGATGCAGTCCAGGGACTCCTTCATGAAGCCCATGGCTGAGCAGCTGCTCAGGTGAGAAATCTGGAACTTCTGCGGGATCTCTGCGGAGAATTTCACCATTTCCTCGATGGAATCAATGTTTTTCAGGCAGTCTTCCCTGTAATGTGCCGCCACCAGATGATTCGGATCCTCGGAAGCCTTCACGGCAAACAGCATTTCCTCATAGGTAATGCCCGGGTCATATTCAATGCCGAAGGAAATACCCCAGGCACCCTCTGCCAGTTCTTTTTTCATTTCCTTCTGAATCTGATCCATCTGTGCCTGACTGGCCTTGTCATAGTGTCCCAGTCCCTGCTGGGTCCGGTACCAGTTGTAGCCGGCCAGCATGATGTAGTTCACCGGGCTACCTCCGTGTTCCTTCAGAACCTCTTTGAATTCCGCCAGGGTCTGGTACTGCACGCCGCAGTTTCCGCCCACAGCTGTGGTGACGCCCATGTCCAGCATCATTTCGGAAATCACGTAGTCCTTTCCCTCCCGGGCAAAATTCTCTTCGTGCATATGGATATCGATGAATCCCGGGGATACCACCTTTCCTGCCGCATCGATGATTTCCGCAGCTTCCGGCAGCGGTGCGTTTTCCTTCGCCTCGCCGGTCTGTTCCGCCGGGGTGTCTTCGTCCAACGGGTCGGACAGCCAGACAATCTTGCCGCCCTGGATTCCCACGTTCTTTTTCACCATTTTTCCTGCCTCGTAATCCGGACAGGTTCCGTTTATAATCAGTAAATCAAGCATTCCTGTAACCTCCTGCAATGAATCGATACTCTTTCCGACAGAGAAATTATACATGTTCTGTTCCGAAAAGTCAATGTGCGGCGGCGCGGCGGGGCTTCACCGCCGCAGTGAAGACTCCACCGGCTATATATAGACAAACCAGCGCAGCAGGGAGACTCCACCGGCTATATATAGACAAACCAGCTGAAAAAATAGACATATTGTCTAATTTTTTCAGTTATTTGTCTATTTTCGCGCACACGCCTCAAAAAAAGCGTCTACGCCCTATGGCATCAGCCGGTTCCTGTCTCTCGGGAATGCGGAAGCTTCGCGGATGTTATCCAGCTCTAAAAGCTTCTGGACGATTCGTTCCAGACCCAGACCGAAGCCGCCATGCGGCGGCAGGCCGTACTTATGCATGGTCAGGTAATTCTCAAAATCCGCAGGATCCATGTGCCGCTTCTTCATCTTGGCCACCTGCTGATCATAATCGTGGATTCTCTGACCGCCGGTGGTGATCTCCAGACCGTAGAGCAGCAGGTCATAACTCAGGGTGTAACGCGGATTTTCCGGGTCATCCATGGCATAGAACGGACGCTTTACACTTGGATAATGGGTGACGAACACCAGCGGGCTGCCGGTCTCCTCCAGGAAATACTGGCCCAGCCACTTTTCTTCCTCCGGCGCCAGATCCACCGGATCGGTGATCTTTTTGCCGGATTTCTGAGCATACAGCTCCTTTGCATCGGCAAACTTGATCTGCGGCACCTTGTCCAGTTCCGGCAGCCGGCGGCCTGCCCCCAGCACCAGATCCAGCTCTGCCGCATATTCCGTGTTCAGCAGGCAAAAAATATACTGGAACATGCGAGTTTCCAGCTCCATCAGATCCCGGAAGCTTTCGATGAAGCCCATTTCCAGATCCAGCCCCTGGAATTCCGTCAGGTGTCGCGGCGTGTTGGAGTTTTCACCGCGGAATACCGGTCCCACGGTGA
>JBJESY010000039.1:0-5077 GCA_051883035.1 Anaerovoracaceae bacterium
GTATGTGGTGCGGCAGAAGAAGACCCTGCTGCCTACCGACCTGGGATTCCTGGTGACCGATATGATGGAGGAATACTTCAAGGAAATCGTTGACACAGGATTTACTGCGGAAATGGAAGATAAGCTTGACGATGTGGAGGTAAAGGATTTAGACTGGAAGGAGATCATCCGGGACTTTTACGGTACACTGGAGAAGGAACTGAAGGTGGCAGATGAAGCCATCGAAAAAGTCCAGATTGAAGATCAGATCACCGATGAAGTCTGTGAGCTCTGCGGAAGGCCGATGGCAATCAAGTCAGGCCGGTTCGGCGAGTTCCTTGCCTGCACCGGCTATCCGGAGTGTAAAAATACGAAAGCCATTGTGAAAACCATCGATGTGAAATGCCCGGACTGCGGCGGCGATATCGTGGTGAAACGGGGAAAATCCGGCAAGGTATTCTATGGATGCAGCAACTATCCATCCTGTAAAAAAGCCTTCTGGTATAAACCGACCAGTCAGAAGTGTCCGCAGTGCGGAAGCCTTCTGCTGGAGAGAAAGACCAAATCAGGCCACCTGGCCTGCTCCAACGACCAGTGCGGCTATAAAGAATAAATTCAAATATATGGAAAAGCAACAAACGAAAAAAGGGAGGTATTTGAGATGATTCAATTTCATGCAACCACAATCTGCGCAGTAAGACGCGGTCCGGATGATATCGCCATCGGCGGTGACGGACAGGTAACCATGGGCGAATCCACCATTATGAAGAACGGGGCCAGAAAGGTGAGAAAAATCTATAAGAATACTGTGCTGACCGGGTTTGCCGGTTCTGTAGCGGATGCTTTCGCACTGACGGACAAGTTTGAGAAGAAAATGGAGGAACATGGGGGCAATCTGAAGCGGGCGGCAGTGGATCTGGCCCAGATGTGGCGATCCGATCAGGGTGCCCGCAGCCTGGAAGCGCTGATGATCGTTATGGATAAGGACAACATGCTGGTAATCTCCGGTAATGGTGAGGTCATTGAACCGGACCAGGATTTCGTGGCCATCGGCAGCGGCGGCAACTTCGCCTATGCAGCGGCCAACGGGCTGTTCAATCACACGGACATGAGTGCAGAGGAAATCGTCAGAGAATCTCTGAAGATTGCATCTTCCATCTGCGTCTATACCAATGACAACATTATCGTGGAAAAATTATAGGGGGAAATGGATATGGCAAGTAAATTATACAGCATGACGCCGAAGGAAATCGTGGCGGAACTGGATAAATACATTATCGGCCAGGACGAGGCCAAAAAATCTGTAGCAATCGCATTGCGAAACCGATACAGAAGAAGTCTTCTTTCCGATGAAATGAGAGAGGAAATCACACCGAAGAATATTCTGATGATGGGGCCCACCGGCTGTGGTAAAACGGAAATCGCAAGACGTCTGGCCAAGCTGATGGATGCACCGTTCGTCAAGGTGGAAGCAACCAAGTTCACGGAAGTCGGTTATGTGGGCCGTGATGTGGATTCCATGGTCCGTGACCTGGTGGAAGCATCCATGCGTGTGACCAAGCAGAGCAAGCTGGAAGAAAAATATGAGATTGCCGACAAGATCGTGGAAGAAAAGATTGTGGAAGCCATCATTCCGGGAAAACAGAAAAAGAAACCGGGTGTTTCCAAAAATCCGTTTGATTTCATCATGAACAGCGGCGGCTATACCAGCCAGAAGCAGCAGTATCTTGAAAGCCAGGCTGCGAAAGAAGCAGAGCCGACCAAAGAAGATATGGATGTGGAGATGGCAAGAGAGCAGGTGCGCGCTCAGCTTCGCCAGGGCCTGCTGGAAGAACAGTATATCGAAATCGAAGTGGTGGCCGCACCGAAGGGCAACCAACTGGATATGAGCAACGAGGGCATGAGCATTGCCATCGGCAATATCTTCGGCGACATGATGCCGGAAAAGACCAAGAAAAAGAACGTCAAGGTGAAGGATGCCCGCAAAATCCTGCGGGAACAGGAAGCGCAGAAGCTGATCGATATGGATATGGTGACGGATGAGGCTGTGGAAAATGCAGAGCAGAACGGCATTATCTTCATCGATGAAATCGACAAGATTGCATCCACATCCCGCAGCACCTCCGGTGCAGATGTGTCCCGGGAAGGGGTACAGCGGGATATCCTGCCGATTGTGGAAGGCAGCGTCATCAACACGAAATACGGTCCGGTGAAGACAGATCATATCCTGTTTATCGGTGCTGGTGCCTTCAGCGTAGCGAAACCGACGGATCTGATTCCGGAACTGCAGGGACGTTTCCCGATTCGTGTGGAGCTGGAAAGCCTGACCAAGGAAGATTTCGTCCAGATACTGACCAAGCCGGAAAACGCATTGATCAAACAGCACAAGGCCCTCCTGGAGACAGAAGGCGCAGAAGTGGAATTTACCGAAGAAGCCATTGAAGAACTGGCATCCATATCCTTCCTCATGAACGAGCAGTCAGAAAACATCGGCGCACGTCGTCTTCACACGGTGCTGGAGAAGCTGCTGGAGGACATTTCCTTCAACATTGCGGAAATGGAAGAAGAGAAAATCGTCATCGATGAGGCCTATGTGAAAGAACGGTTTAAGGAAACCATCGAAGAGGAAGATCTGGACAAATATATTCTATAGCATGCAGAACCTGACGGTGTGATGGAGGGAGAGAGTTATGGGTAGTCAAATTTTGTCAAAAATCAGACGGATGAACTGGGTGCTAAGCGAAACCACGACAGGAAGCCTGTCCTATAAAGATCTGAGCCAGATCCTCTGCGAACTGATCAATGCCAATGTGCTGATTTTCGATATTTCCGGTCATGTGCTGGGGTCGGCTTACAGCAACATTGAGGACAAGTCCACCATCGGCGACAGCGGCAGCGTGGAGCAGATTGTGGAAGATGATAATGTAAAATTCCTTGGCATTACGGAAAGCGCAGCCAATCTGTATGGTGCAGAGATGAAGCAGCTGCTGGGTGACAGCTACGCCATGGCTGAGAAATACCACACCATCGTGCCGATTATCTGCGGCGGGGAACGGCTGGGAACCCTGCTTCTGACCCGGAGAGAATCCTGCTTTGATGACGAGGAACTGGCACTGTGCGAATATGGTGCCACGGTTGTCGGACTGGAGATTCAGCGGCAGATTGCACTGCAGAAGGCACGGGAAACCCAGCTGCGGCTTGCTGTGGACATGGCGGTGGGTACGCTGTCCTATTCGGAAAAGGATGCGGTGTGCAAGATTGTATCCGGACTGGAAGGAGCAGAAGGTCTGGTAGTCGCCAGCAAAATTGCTTCCCAGTACGGTCTGACCAACTCCGTCATCGTCAATGCGCTGCGAAAGCTGGAAAGTGCCGGCATACTGGAAGCCAAGTCTCTCGGTATGAAAGGCACCAGAATCAAGATTCTGAACCCGTATCTGAAAGAAACGGTAGAGAAATTTGACCAATAGAAAAACAGAACCAGCCAATGTAAAACAGCCCTGAAAACACAGGAACGTGTCTTCCGGGTTGTTTTTGATTGTATTATACTTCTTCTGCAGAGCAAAGAGCCGATGATCTGCATATACTGGTGCAGGGGGATGATGTATCATGGGAAGAAGACGGGAAGGACGGGGACGTGCCGGATATTACATAAAAAAGGGAATCCTTATTCTGACCGGACTTGGGTTGATTCTGGCGGGAAGCGGAATCCTGTTCCGGGATTTTTACGGGGAAACCATCGACAACGCATCCAGGGCGGTTGCTGTCAATGTGGTGGCCATGAAAATCAACCAGACGCTGAATGAAGGCATCTATAACGAAGCGCTGGAAGGGGAACTTCTGAATATCGAGCGGGACAGCCAGGGAAACATCCAGTATGTCGAAGCCAATTCCAGGCTCATAAACAAGCTCGTGCTGGCTTTTTCCCGTGGAATGGATGAAACATACAGTCTGGGAGATACGGAAGTGGTACCGGTGAATCTGGGGGTTCTCACAGGAAACAAAATGCTGTCCCAGCTGCCCTGGACGGTGAAAGTCAAAGTCATGCCCCTGAGTCTGACGAAATTTCAGTGTGAAACGGAGTTTGAAACCCAGGCGATCAATCAGACCCGATACAAAGTCTATTGTACGGTGACGAGCATGGTGCAGATCGTTTCACCTGTGTCTCGGGAGACGGCGGAAATCAACCGAAAAGTACTGCTGGCGGAAGCAATCATCGTGGGACGTGTGCCGGACAGCTATGTGGTGGTACCGGAAGAGGATATTCTGGACGTGACATAAACACCCGGAGAAGCGGACGGAGCCGGGCAGAAATATTTTGCTAAGAAGAACAGAATATGGTAGAATATAACTATGCTTAGATTTAATGAAAACAACGAGATAATCAGAGAAGACGAATACCGCGCGATCCTGGTGGGTCTGCAGCGGGAACGTCAGGAGGACATTTCCTATTCCATGGCGGAGCTGAAGGGACTGGCGGAGGCTGCCAATGTGGAGGTGCTGGGACAGATGGTACAGAATCTGGAACGGCCCAACACGGCGACCTTAATCGGAAAGGGTAAAGTGGAGGAACTGACCCAGCTGGTACAGAACATGGAAGCGGATACGGTGATCTTCAACGACGAGCTGACGGGAATGCAGCTTCGGAATCTGGAGGATGCAGTGGGGGTGCGGGTCATCGACCGGACGATCCTGATCCTGGATATTTTTGCGGCGCGGGCTTCCTCGAGAGAAGGTAAACTACAGGTTGAACTGGCCCAGCTGCAGTACAGAATGCCGCGGCTCACCGGTTTCGGCAAGTCACTTTCCAGGCTCGGCGGCGGAATCGGTACCCGTGGACCGGGCGAAAAGAAGCTGGAGACGGACCGTCGGCACATCGAAAAGCGGATGCTGGATATCAAAGCGGAGCTCTCCCAGATTAAGAATACGCGGAGTGTGCAGCGTGCTCGCAGGGAAAAGAATCAGGTGCCGGTGGTGGCGCTGGTGGGATACACCAATTCGGGCAAGTCTGCCCTGATGAATCGGATTCTGGCGAAAACAGAAAAAAATGAAGACGAGCGGAAGGTGGTTTTCGAGAAGAACATGCTTTTCGCAACTTTGG
>JBJESY010000040.1:0-5064 GCA_051883035.1 Anaerovoracaceae bacterium
GCTGTCCGAATACATTCTCGTACCGAAAATCCGCAGGTTCATCAGTTCCTCCTTATCCAATCATCCTTATTCAAACAGCGGTGTGGAGAAGTACCGCTCTGCAGTATCCGGCAGTACGGTCACAACCGTCTTTCCTTTTCCCAGCTTCCTGGCCAGCGCCAGTGCTGCCGCCACATTGGTACCACTGGAAATGCCGCACATAAGGCCTTCTTTCGAAGCCAGATCCTTCGCTGTCTGCAGTGCCACCTCGTCAGTCACGATGAAGATATCATCATAAATCTTCTGGTTCAGTACGCCCGGGATCACCCCGTCGCCGATGCCCATCTGCAGATGGGTTCCCACGCTGCCGCCGGACAGGATTGCTGCGTTTTCCGGTTCTACCGCCCAGATTTCGATCTGCGGATTCAGGGCTTTCAGCGTCTCGCCGATGCCGGTGATGGTTCCGCCGGTACCGATACCGGAGCAAAATCCATCGATGGGACCTGCCACCTGCTCCAGAATCTCCAGTCCCGTATGGTGCCTGTGCACCATCGGATTGGCTTTGTTTTCAAACTGCTGCGGCACGAAGACCTTCGGATCATATTCTGCCATCTGTGCAGCACGGTTTACGCATTCTTCAATGCAGTCGCCGATATTGCCGGCATCATGGACCAGAATCACTTCCGCACCGTAGTGCTCCACCAGCATTTTCCGCTCATGGCTGACGGAATCAGGCATGATGATCACCGTCTTATACCCCTTCACCGCACCCACCAGTGCCAGGCCGATGCCCTGGTTTCCGCTGGTCGGTTCCACGATGATGGAATCCGGCTTCAGGATCCCGTCCTTTTCTGCCTGACAGATCATGTTGTAGGCAGTTCTGGTCTTGATGGATCCTCCCACGTTGAGTCCTTCGAATTTCACCAGCACCCGGGCGTCTTCCGGACCTGTCATACGGTTCAGCTGAACGATCGGCGTATGGCCGATGGCATCTAATATATTCTGATAAATCATTTCTCTACTCCTTGCTCGCTTTTATTTATGTATTCGCAAAACTCGCTCACCGTGCAGTGTTCGCAGTCCGGCTTTCTGGCATCGCAGCACTGTCTTCCGTGGAAAATCAGGCTGTGATGGGTTCTGGACCATCGTTCCTGCGGGATGCGGTCCATCAGGGCAAGTTCTGTTTTCAGCACGTCCTTTTCATGCACCAGGCCGATCCGGTTGGCCACCCGGAACACATGGGTATCCACGGCGATCCGCTGCTGTCCGAAGCCCACAGAAAGCACCACATTGGCGGTTTTTCTTCCCACACCGGGCAGTGAAACCAATGCATCATAGTCCTCCGGAACCTGACCGTCGTAGTCTGCCGTCAGCACCTTGGCCATACCGATGATATTCTTCGCCTTGGTCCGGTACATGCCGATCCGTTTCAGACAGTCCTCGACCTCCGCAACGTCCGCCGCAGCAAGGGATTCTGGGTCGGGATATTTTGCGAAGAGGGCCGGCGTCACCTGATTGACGCTTTTATCCGTGGTCTGTGCCGACAGGGCCACTGCCACGATCAGCTGAAACACATTTTCATGGTGGAGCGCACATTCCGCATCCGGATACTGCATTTCGAGCCGGTCCAGTATTTCATTGATATCTTCCTGTTTTACCATGTTTTCCTCCTGAAGCATGAAATGCCGTATTATATATACCACAAAATCTGTACCTTGACGCTTTTTTTTCGCCGTGATACAATAAAAATATTAATTGTATACAATTTACTGTTGAGGTGTAGAAATGATCAATCTGGATTCCATCATCGATCCGTCCATCGTTCAGAAAACCACGGCGGAAAAAATAGAAGAAGAGTTGAAAACAGAGATTTTGACGGGAAAGCTCCGGCCGGGACAGCGTATCGTCGAGCAGAAGCTCTGCGACCGGTACGGAATCAGCAGAACGCCGATCCGGGAGATTTTGCGCCATGTGGAGGCAGAAGGTCTCATTGAGACCATTCCCAATCGGGGTGCCGTCGTGAAGGGCTTTACGACCCGGGAGATCGATGACTTTTTCCTGCTGAAGGCGCCGCTGGAGGTGCAGTGCGTGCGATGGGCCATCGACCGGATCACGCCGGAGGAAATGGATATGCTGGAGCAGATTTTTGAATTCATGGAGTTTTACACCATGAGCGGTGATCTGGAAAAAATGCTCCGGATCAACCACGGCTTTGATGCGGCTCTGTATCAGGCCTGTCATAACCGGGAGCTGGAAGCGACCCTGTCCCGCTACAATTTTTATCTGCACCATGCCAATGCGGGAGTTCGTTATCCGGCCAACTATCTGCCTGTAGTACTGGAAGAGCACCGGGCCATCTTTCAGGCTTTTCGCAGCCGGGATCCGGAAGCCGGAGCAGAAGCAACGGAAATCCACATGCTGCGGACCATGATTCGACGGGTATAGGTTTCATTCCGGATTTCAACCAGGCAACCCCATATGTTCCACCAGGGTCTTCAGCCCCATCAGAATCAGAATCAGACCGCCGGCAATGCCGGCTTTGGTTTTCTGGCGACCCCCGAACCGATGTCCCAGAATCACGCCTGTGCACGAAAGGATGAAAGTGATCATTCCAATGAGACTGGCCGCAGGCAGAATACGGACCTGTAGAAATGCAAAGGTGATACCTGCTGCCAGTGCGTCGATACTGGTGGCAAGAGCAATGGAAAGGATTTCCCGCAACCGCAGCAGACCCGACGGACGCTGCAGCTGGACACACGGGTCTGCAGCGCTCTCATGAAAGCTTTCTCTGTTCGCGCTGTCACCTGCTGCCTCCCAGATCATCTTGCTGCCGATAAAGCTCAGCAGCAGGAATGCAGCCCAGTGATCCACAGCTTTGACGTATGCTTCAAACTGTCTGCCCAAGAAATATCCAGCTGCCGGCATCATGGCCTGAAATGTTCCGAAGGCAACTCCGATTTGCAGTATATTATTTATTGTCAACTTCTTTAACGTGAATCCCTGGCATATGGCAGCCGCGAAGGCATCCATGGACAGTCCCAGTCCCACCAGCATAATCTCAAAAATCCCCATATGCTTCCCCTTTCCGCTTTTAGAAGCAGTATATGCGGGGATGCTGCCTTTCAAACCACGAAAAAACCGTGCCGCCAGATGTGACAGCACGGTATTTTTATTGTTTCGGATTCGGTTGTCCGGATTCTTTTGTTTCTTATTGTTCCTGCAGCATGTCCTGCGGACGGAAGGTAAGGTGTTTTTCCTCTCCTTCTCCTTCGGTTTCGATGATGACTCTGCCGCCATCCATCAGCTCCCCGCGGATGATCATGGATGCGATCTCCGTTTCCACATACTTCTGCAGATACCGTTTCACCGGACGTGCGCCGTACTGCGGATCGTAGGCTTCTCCGGCGATGAATGTCTTCGCTTCCTCGGTCAATACCAGACCCATGTTCCGGTCTGCCAGCCGTTTTTCCAGAGAAGCAAGGGACAGCTCGATGATCCGGCTTACCTGCTGCAGCGTCAGTGCGCTGAAAACGATGATATCGTCGATTCGGTTGAGGAATTCCGGACGGAAGTAGTTCTTCAGTTCTCCCGTCACCTGTTCCTTTACATCCTCCGGAATGGTTCCGTCTTCGGTCATGTGATCGATCAGATAGCTGCTTCCGATGTTGGAGGTCATGATCACGATGGTGTTCTTGAAGTCCACCGTTCTGCCCTGGTTGTCGGTCAGACGGCCGTCATCCAGCACCTGCAGCAGAATGTTGAACACATCCGGATGGGCCTTTTCGATCTCATCGAACAGGATGACACTGTACGGTTTCCGGCGGACGGCTTCGGTCAGCTGACCGCCTTCATCATATCCCACATATCCTGGAGGCGCTCCCACCAGTCTGGAGACGGAGTGCTTCTCCATATATTCGGACATATCGATACGGATGATATTTTTTTCGGTATCAAACAGAGCTTCCGACAGTGCCTTGGCCAGCTCCGTCTTGCCCACACCGGTCGGCCCCAGGAAGATAAAGGAACCGATCGGACGGTTTTCATCCTTCAGACCGGCACGGGCTCTGAGGATTGCCTCCGAAACTGCGGTGACGCCTTCATCCTGACCGATGACTCTCTGATGGAGAATCTCCGGCAGACGCAGCAGCTTGTCACGCTCGGTTTCCACCAGCTTGGCCACAGGAATTCCTGTCCATCCGGATACTACTTCTGCGATTTCCTCTTCGGTGACTTCCTCCTTCAGCAGACGTTCGCCGGTACCTGCACCACCCTGACCGGCCGCACCGCTGCCGGAAGCCTTTGCCTTTTCCTCTTCCAGCTTCTTTTCCAGTTCCGGAAGAGTTCCGTATTTCAGCTGGGCCAGCTTTTCCAGATCGTATTTCCGTTCTGCTTCTTCCATCTGATGCTTTACTTCTTCGATCTGCTGCTTGGTGGCCTTGACCTCGGCGATACCCTTCTTTTCATTTTCCCACTGGGCGCGCATGGAAGCATTTTCTTCCTTCAGTGCTGCCAGCTCCTTCTCCAGTGCTTCCAGACGAACGGCAGATGCCTTGTCGGTTTCCTTGCCCAGTGCCTGCTTTTCAATTTCCAGCTGCATGATTTTCCGGCTGATCTCATCCAGTTCCGCCGGCATGCTGTCGATTTCCGTACGGATCCTTGCCGCCGCTTCATCCATCAGGTCGATGGCCTTATCCGGCAGGAACCGGTCCGTAATGTAACGATCCGACAGGGTCGCACAGGCGATCAGCGCACCATCGGTGATTCTGACGCCGTGATGGATTTCAAACCGTTCCTTCAGACCACGGAGAATGGAAACGGTATCCTCCACCGTCGGCTGATCCACCAGAACCTTCTGGAACCGCCGTTCCAGTGCAGCATCCTTTTCAATATATTTCCGGTATTCATCCAGTGTGGTGGCGCCGATGCAGTGCAGTTCCCCTCTGGCCAGTTTCGGCTTCAGCAGATTGCCTGCATCCATGGAGCCTTCCGTACGTCCGGCACCGACGATATTGTGAATTTCATCGATGAACGGAATGATCCGGCCTTCGGATTTTTCCACTTCATTGAGTACCGCTTTCAGACGTT
>JBJESY010000041.1:0-5031 GCA_051883035.1 Anaerovoracaceae bacterium
TCTCATCGACATGATGATCCCGCAGGTGCAGACCAATCTGGATATGAACAATATACTGGCTTTGAGTATGCGTCTGCCGAAGTTTAATATTGTGGGAAGTGTCGGATGGCCGTATAATGTAACGGCAGGATACATTAACAAAGTATCCTACGTTCTGCCGATCAATCTGGCGGCGAATACCACGAAGCTCCATCAGGAAGTGTTCCTGCAGGAGGACTATGTTCCGTCCGCCACGGTGACAGCCATCAGCAATGAGCTGGCAGCCAGGATCCAGGGTGCCCGGGATAACAATGAGATCCAGGGCGAGAAGGATGTGGAAATCGACGAAAGCAATGACCCGACCCAGATTCCGGATGATCCGGAGCAGACGGGCGGTGAAACCACAGATCCGGGAACGGAGGACCCGGGAACGACGGATCCTGTGGATCCAAACCAGCCGACCGATCCAAATCAGCCGGTGGATCCAAATCAGCCGACGGATCCAACCCAGCCGACGGATCCGAACCAGCCGACGGATCCGAACCAGCCGGTAGATCCAAATCAGCCAACGGATCCAACCCAGCCGACGGATCCGGGCCAGACGACGGATCCAAATCAGCCGTCCGATCCGGCAGCAGTCGATCCGGGCACAGCCTATGACGATCCGGAAGCGGTGACTTCACAAGGCACCTGATACGGGGCTGGAACCGGTCAAACAATTCCAGACGCTGCCCCGGCGCATGGGGACTGCCGGCTTTTTCGCACAGAGCCGGGCGAAAAGATTTTGAGAAGTGAAAAAAATTATAGAAAGAAAAGGTGAATATACAATGGCGAAAGAAAAATTAAACTGGGAAGATGAACAGGTGAGACACGATTACAGACATACGGCCTCTCATATCATGGCGCAGGCGGTAAAGCGTCTGTGGCCGGATACCAAGCTGGCCATCGGCCCGGCGATTGATAACGGCTTCTACTACGATTTTGAATCGGAGCACAAGTTCGGTGAAGAGGACTTCCCGAAAATCCAGAAGGAAATGAAGAAGATCGTTCAGGCGAATTATCCGCTGGAACGGTTTGAACTGCCGAGAGAAGAAGCTATTAAATTCATGGAAGACAGAAACGAACCGTATAAGGTGGAACTGATTCAGGATCTGCCGGAGGACGCTGTCATCTCCTTCTACAAGCAGGGTGACTTCGTGGATCTTTGTGCAGGACCGCACATGGAATCCACCGGAAAGATCAAGGCTTACAAG
Organism: Anaerovoracaceae bacterium; assembly: GCA_051883035.1. Classification (GTDB taxonomy): domain Bacteria; phylum Bacillota; class Clostridia; order Peptostreptococcales; family Anaerovoracaceae; genus RGIG7179. Next base: position 1,233 of record JBJESY010000041.1, read on the forward strand.
CTGATGAGCGTGGCCGGTGCCTACTGGAGAGGCGATTCCAACCGGCAGATGCTGCAGAGAATTTACGCAACGGCTTTCCCAAGCCAGGAAGAGCTGGATGAATATATTACGAAGATGGAAGAAGCCAAGAAGCGCGACCACCGTAAGATCGGCAAGGAAATGGATCTGTTCATGCTGACCGATGAAGGTCCGGGATTCCCGTTCTTCCTGCCAAAGGGCATGATCATCCGCAATGAACTGGAAGCTTTCTGGCGTGAAGAGCACAGAAAGAGAGGCTATGAGGAAATCAAGACGCCGCTGATTCTGAATGAACAGCTGTGGAGAACCTCCGGCCACTGGGATCACTATAAGGACAACATGTACTTCACCAAGATTGATGACGAAGATTACGCGGTGAAGCCGATGAACTGCCCGGGTTCCATGCTGGTATATAAGAGAAAGATGTGGTCCTACAGAGAATTCCCGATCCGCTGCGGCGAACTGGGACAGGTACACCGTCATGAGCTGTCCGGTGCACTGCACGGCCTCATGCGTGTGAGAACCTTTACCCAGGATGATGCACACATCTTCATGCTGCCGGAACAGGTAAATGACGAAATCAAGGCAGTTGCCAAGTTCTGCGATGACGTATACAAGATGTTCGGATTCGAATATCACGTGGAACTGTCCACCCGTCCGGAGGACTCCATGGGTACCGACGAAGAATGGGAAATGGCAGAAAACGCACTGCGCAGCGCCATCGAGGAAATGGGCGTACCGTTCGTAATCAACGAAGGCGACGGCGCATTCTACGGCCCGAAGCTGGACTTCCACCTGCAGGATTCCATCGGAAGAACCTGGCAGTGCGGTACCATTCAGCTGGATCTGCAGATGCCGCAGCGTTTTGACCTGACTTACATCGGTGCAGATGGTGAAAAGCACCGTCCGATCATGATTCACCGTGTCATCTTCGGTTCCATCGAACGGTTCATCGGTATTCTGACCGAGCACTGTGCAGGCAAGTTCCCTCTGTGGCTGGCGCCGGTACAGGTTCGTCTGCTGACGGTAACGGAGAAGTTTGCACCGTATGCAGAGGAAGTAAAGCAGCAGCTGGAAGAACTGGGACTTCGTGTGGAAATCGATGTCCGCAACGAAAAGATCGGTTACAAGCTGCGTCAGGGCAGAAATGAAAGAGTCAACTACCTCTGCGTTATCGGCGAAAAGGAAATGGAAGCCGGCACGGTTACCGTCCGCAGTGCCAAGGTTGGCGAGCTGGGCGAAATGTCCGTGGAAGATTTCGCAGAGAAGCTGCTGGCTGAGATTGCATTAAAGGAAATGTAATCTGCGCAGCGCGGCATGGTGTGCATGGAGCGCACGGTTGCTGTGCGGCGGGGGCTGCAGTATAACTGAAACGATAAAAACGCAGCGATAAAACGCAAAAGGAGTGGTTTCACAGGCTGAGACCACTCCTGATTTTTTTGGCAAGGCAAAAGGGACGCCAAATTTGTTTTTTGAGTACGATTGGCGTCCCGGAAAATCGATGTACGCCGTGATTCAGATAGAATCTTGCAGAAATCATGCGCACTGGCAGGGTTTTTGCGTCGATATATGTCGAAAAATGTAAAATGAAGATGGAAGAAACATATAATTTTGAGAAGTAAAGGAAATGATTACGATATGATATTCTTTTAAAGCCCGTGAAACATATGAAAGTGACGGCTCCGGGACGCCAGAAAAGAAAAAAAGGTGGATTGGCGTCCTTTATTGCGAACGCGTCCTTGGAGGAAGCGAACGGATTTAAAAAAACGCTGCTGCCGGGTATCGACCGGCAGCAGCAAGCTACGAAAAGAGTTCATTCGTCTTCTTATTTTGATTTTTTGTAGGTGATATTGGACCAGTCGGAGTAGATCCGCTTTTCGCCAACCTGCTTGTAGGCCCGGACTTTGTAATAGTACCGGGTGCCTTTTTTCAGACCGGAGGTGTTCTTATAAGATGTCTTCGGTGTGGAGATGGACAGGATATAGCCGGAATCTCTGGAAGTGGACTTCCAGACTTCATAGCCGTCCACATCCTCCGGCAGGACGATGCCGTCGGCTGCCCAGGTGATCTGCATGTAGCGCTTGCCGGATTCAGACTTTCCTGCCACAGAAGATGCATTGACCGTCACAAAAGACAGGGCTTCTTCCGCAGCCGCCTCCGCTGCCTTGCGGGCCTGGTAATCTGCCAGCACCTGCGGATACTCGTACTCGCTCACCATCGGCAGGGCTTCTTCCGAGAAGAGCACAGACCAGGTAGATTCCTCGATGATACCGGTGTTCGGAAGATCATTGACCACCTGGAATCGTGTGGCTGCTTCTGCCATCGCCTCGGTATAGCTGGTTTCCGATCCGGCAGTGCTGTCCGTATACTGCGTTCCGTAGGAACCGTAAGGGCCGTAGGAGTCGGAGAAAATATAGGAAACAGACGGACTGTAGTAGCCCAGTTCCTCCAGACGCTTTGCCGCTGCCTGAATGTACGGCAGCTTTGCAGAGGAAGTATCTCCCGGCTGCAGCGTATACTTATAGCTGTCCGGATTCAGGGTGAAGCGGACGGAATATCCGGAAGCTGTCGGTGTGAAGTGCCATGTGGTTTTCGTGGACAGCTGGCTTCCGGTTCCCGTGCTGTAGATTCCCTCCAGTTTATAGCCGATTTCCGGCTTCGAGTACAGAGACAGGGCAGAATTCTTATAGCGGGTATCCAGCGTGAAATAGAAGGTACCGTGATCGCCGGCTTCGATGGTCCGGTTCCGCCCGTTGACGTACAGAGTTGCCGTCTTCATCGGATTGTTTTTCGCCCGGACATACCATGCCTTATAGCAGTTTGTCAGATCCAGGGTCTCGATGTCGTTATTGTACAGATATACTTTTTCCAGACTGGTGCAGCCGGAAAGATCCACGGCCGTATAGCTGTTGCTGTGAGAAGACAGCGTATGCATGGATGTCAGACCCGGCAGGCTCAGGGTACCGGTGAAGCCCTTGTCGCTCCACTGAATCTGGCTGATGTTTCCTCTGCCGTCGGTCATGAAGTGGGACTTGGTGCCGTCTCCCCAGGTCTTTTTATCGGACGGGGTATAATTCTTATTCAGCAGCTTGCCGTTCTGAATGCGGACCGTGCTGCCATAGCTGTTGGAACCATAGCCATAGCTGTAACCGTAGTTGAAACCGTAATCGTAACCGTAATCCAGCCCGCCCAGATAGTCATCACTGTCGGCATCCAGCTCCGAGTATGCGTTCAGGAAGTCCAGCAGCACGCCTTCTTCATAAGCATTATCCAGCATGTAGCCAAAGCGGTAGTCCGGATAAATGTTGAAATACATGTGACTGGTGGAGATCTGCTCCTCCGACGGATCGAAATAGGTGTAGTTGGTCAGTCCGGTGGAAGTCCATTTGCCGGTCTTGCTGTCATAGGAATTGGTGGTGCCCACCGTTGGATCCACGAAAATCCAGCGGCCGTTGACATACGCCTCTGTCCACCAGTGATCCTTCACATTGATGTTGCTTTCCGTGATCCAGTCATTGGACGGAACCGCCAGACGGTGTCCGTAGACAAACCGGACCGGAATACCCTGGGCTCTTGCCAGCGCAAGGAAAATTGCCGAATAGCCCTGGCAAGTGGTAAATACCTGTCCGCTCCGGCTGTTGGCCGTGGTCAGCCCATACTCAAAACTGCGGATATTTTCGTACGGATCCGCATACTGATTGGAGTGGGTCTGGAAGGCCACCTTGTCATAGTAAAAATTGCCCGCCGTATATTCATAAATCCGCAGCAGCTTCTCATAATC
>JBJESY010000042.1:0-5030 GCA_051883035.1 Anaerovoracaceae bacterium
CCGGCTGCTTCAAAGGCTTCTCCCCATTCTTCGGCCATGTCGTTGTTGGCGTGGTCGCCTGCAACAATCATATAAGGGCGGAGAATTACTTTCTTGAAACCTGCCGCCTTCACAGCTGCAATTACATTTTCGAGAGTCGTAGATTCCGGGGCTCCGTCAACGGTTCCAACGAATGCGTTTGCGTATCCGTTGTCATCATAAATCTTCTGAATTTCCTCATATAATACTTTCGCATCGTGATGGGTTCCATGGCCCATATATACGAAGGCCGTTTCTTTGTTCGCTTTTGCCTCTTCAACACTCATGCCTGCTTCTTTTGCAGTATCTGCATACAGTGCTTCGGAAACAGTTTTCGTATCAGCAGAGTTGGAGCAGATTGGTTTCGCAACGATGATCTGCTTAAACTTGGACTCATACTTCTTTACGGACTCTACGATTTCATCATATTCTGCACCGGCCATCAATGTAGTAGGCTGTACGACAACTACCTGAACCTTATTCTTGATTGCACGTTCGAGAGCCTGATCCATGTTGTCAATCTTGATGCCATCCCGGGCCTGAATGTGATTGATAATAATCTGAGATGTAAACGCTCTTCTTACTGAAAAGCTGGAACTTGCCTTTTCCAGTGCCTTTTCCAATGCACCGATGGAAGCAATGCGGTTATCATTGTAGCTGGTACCGAAGCTTGCAACCAGGAGCTCGTAATCGCCAATCTTGTCTGCATTTCTGGCATTATCCTTCGATGCATCCCCGGTATCTTCTGCGAAATATTCATATCCGCCTTTTTCTTCCTCTTCGTCCTTGTAATAGCCGAAGCCTTCCACCTGTTTCTGCTCTTCCTCCGTTAAGGCAGCCCATGCCTTACCGGCCGCTTCACAGAGGGCATCTGTGCCTTCTGTTCTTTCCTGATAGTAAATTGCGCTGGTCAGTGCGGATACCAGAGCCGGCGTGTACTTTACAGTCAGAACTGCCTTAGACGCATCACTGAAATTATGCCATCCGTCGTTGGCAGGGTCCGATGCACCTTCCCAGTATACACTGTATGGCATTGCCGTTCCCAGCTTGGAAACCGGAATTTCAAAGGTGAATGTACTTACAAATTTTTCTCCTGCAGGCGTAACCACTGCAGAAACAGCGGCTTTTTCTTTCTTCGCTGTTGTTGCATCCTGTGATACCAGTGCGAACTTGGTCGTCTTTACCTTCTGTGGAGTCGTCGTAAATGTAATCTTTGCCGTTCCCTGATACTTGTCGATCTCGATGCTTGTGGATCCTTCAGCAGGTGAGAACATTCCAAGGCCCGATACGATGTCAGAAGCCTTCGTTTCAGAGATAACGGGTGCCGGTGTTGCGGTGCTGACTGCATCGGTATCTGTCCCGGCAAACGCCAGGGTCGGAACACTGACCGTGAATACCATTGCTGCAGCGAGAACGAATGATAAGAATTTCTTTTTCATTGGGTTCCTCTCTTTCTTTCCATAAATTGATTTGATTGTTTCATTTAATCTAATCAGTTTCAGAGTACAAAAATAACCCTTACTTTTTCAAAAAAGCAAGAGCTGGTATTCAGTCTGACATAGAATCAATATTTGCTTTGATTCATGCTTTCTTCGGAAGCTGTTTACCAAACTCTTTCCCAGCAGGTTTCCTGACTCAGGTATCTTCTCCATTCCGCGCCTTCTCAGGCTTTCGCCCAATGACATATTGCGGATGAATCCTCCATTACAGTGACCGGATCGTTCGGGATTTTCACCCGATTCCCTATTACCCTCGAAACGAGGCACTGGTTAGATTAAATATTTTGTTGACACGACTATTATATGACTTTTCCTGACAGCCGTCAACCCCATCGCAGAAGAAAAAAAGAGCACTGCCGGACCGGATTTCCAGCCGACAGTGCTCTGTTTTTCAATGCATATTATTTACATATGATTTACATCTTATTTTTCTTCTTCCGCCTTATGAGCTTCGATAATCTTCTGTGCCAGGTTGTTTGGAACTTCTTCGTACTTATCGAAAGTCATTACGAAGGAACCTCTGCCCTGGGTCATGGCTCTCAGATCGATGGCATAGCTGAACAGTTCTGCCTGCGGTGCTTCCGCCAGCAGCTTCTGTCCGCCGTCTGCCGTCGGTTCCATACCCAGAATCTTACCTCTTCTCTTGTTCATGTCGCCCATAACGTCGCCCATGTAGTTGTCCGGAATGTAGATTTCCATCCGCATAATCGGCTCCAGCAGACAAGGTTTCGCTTCTACGATACCTTTCTTGAATGCCAGAGATGCAGCGATCTTGAAGGATACTTCGTTGGAGTCTACATCGTGGTAGGAACCATCATACAGAACAGCCTTTACACCGGTTACCTTACATCCAGTCAGAGGGCCCTTGGCCATGCATTCCAGCAGACCCTTTTCTACTGCAGGAACGTAGTTCTTCGGAACGGATCCGCCGAACAGTTCTTCAGAGAATTCAAATTCCTTATCGGTCGGGGAGAACCGGATATGTACGTCACCATACTGGCCTGCACCGCCGGACTGCTTCTTATGCTTACCCTGTACATCAGAGTTGCCCTTGATGGTTTCTCTGTATGCGATCTTCTGCGGAACGGTCTTCACGGAAACACCGAACCGATCTTTCAGCTTGGCCAGAATGATGGACAGCTGCATGTCGCCCTGTCCGCCCAGCAGGGTCTGATGGGTTTCTGTATTTCTTTCCACCACGAAGGACGGGTCTTCTTCTCTCAGCTTCGCCAGGCCGGATCCCATCTTTTCTTCGTCGCCCTTATCTGCAGGTTCAATTGCGATAAAGTAGGACGGGGAAGGATAATCCAGCGGCAGATAGCGGATGATGTCATTCTTGTCGCAGAGGGTATCTCCGGACTGGGTATACTGCAGCTTTGCTACCGCAACGATATCGCCGGCTTCTGCATAGTTCAGCTCCTGCTGGCTCTTACCTCTCAGGAAGAACAGCTTACCCAGCTTTTCTGCCTTGCCGGCTCTTTCGTTATAAACTTCATCGCCGGAATTCAGCTTACCGGTTACAACCTTCAGTACAGAGATCTTACCTACAAACGGGTCAACGATGGTCTTGAATACGAATGCGGATACCGGTGCATCTACAACAGAGAGTCTTTCTACCGGTTCGTTATTATCATTGAAGCCATGGTACGGACCATGCTGCAGCGGAGTCGGTACATAGGTTACCAGCAGGTCTAACAGACCTTCCAGACCATGTCCCAGCTCAAATGCAGAGGAACATACCGGAACGATACCGCCGTCTGCGATACCCTTCTTCAGGCCGTTCAGAATTTCTTCTTCTGTAAAGTCTTCCCCTTCGAAGTACTTTTCCATCAGTTCTTCGTCAGCCATTGCAATGGCTTCCTTTAATTCTTCGTCAATCTCTGCGGACAGCGGCCAGCTGAACGGAATCAGCTTTTCACCGAACTTGTCCTTCAGTTCGCCGAATGTCTTGTAGAAGTCGAATTCGTCCTTATCTCTCTTATTGATAACGATAAATCTTGGTCTCTTGTATCTTTCGCATGCCTTCCATGCTGCTTCCGTACCAACCTGAATACCGGAACCTGCATCTACCATGATGACTGCAGCTTCCGCAGCCCGCAGTGCAGCATTTACTTCTCCCACAAAGTCGAAGTATCCCGGAGTATCGATGAAGTTGATCTTGTTTTCCTTCCACAGGATTGGAACTACGGAAGTGTTGATGGAGAAACCTTTTTCGATTTCCATCTTATCGTAGTCGGATACGGTGTTACCGTCTTCCACTTTACCCATTCTGTTGGTAACGCCAGTTGCCAGCAGGGCAGCTTCCAGGAATGTGGTCTTGCCGCATCCGCCATGCCCAAGTAAAGCAACGTTTCTTATAGTTTCGCTCGTATAGCCTTTCATAGAATTCGGACCTCCCAAATAGATTTACAATTAACCTCATTGTATCAAAAATATAACAATATTGCAACGATTATTCTTTCATCCGCGCCACAATCACAACGGAAGCCAGAATCAGCGCGCATCCGGCCAGCGTAGGCATGCTCAGCGCCTCATGATAAACCAGCACTCCCACCACCAGACTGGTGATCGGCTCAAAGGTGCTGAGGATCGCCGCATTCTGCGCGCCGATCAGATGAACCCCCTTCTGGTACGGCAGCACCGCCACCACAGAAACCAGCAGGGCCGTCACCAGCGCGATGCCCCAGGCTGCCGGCGTAATCCGCAGCGTAAACTGATCCATGGCCAGCGTCAAGCCCAGAATCAGCACGCTGCCCACCGCATGCATATAAAAAATCAGCTTCATCGGGTGCATGTTCCGGATTTCTCCATGTCCCAGATAAATCGTATAAAATGAATACGTCAGCCCCGATGCAAACGCCAGCAGCAGCCCCACGGGATCAATGGCACTGCTCTCCCCGCCGCCGTAAAACAGCAGAATGCCGCCGAAGCAAAGTCCTGCACAGAAGATTTTCAGCAGACTGACTTTTTCCCGCAAAAAAATCATACTACCCAGAATGACGAAAACCGGGTAGACGAAGTGCACCGTGGTGGCGATTCCCGTCGGAATATAATTGTAGGCACAGAACAGGAATACGGTCGTCCCACCATAGCCGAAAATCGTAATGAGCAAAATCTGTCCGCCCTCTTTTTTCGTCACGCCCAGGGGAATCTTTTTCACCCGGAGCCAGATATAAAGAGGCGGTACCACCAGCACATACCGCAGGAACGCCGTCATGATGGCATTGCTTCCTCCCGCGTTAATGCTCTGCACGAAAAGCGGCACCAGCCCGAAGACTACTGCCGATAAAATCACAAGTCCAAATCCTTTCGCTCTCTGGCTCATTCTCACATACCTCCACCAATACCATTGCTACCATCTTACTACATTTTTCCGGTCCTGTCCACCTCACGTCTGGTGATTTGCAGACGGAAGAATCTGTTCCTTCCACCTGCTTTCTTTTCCGCAGGAATCGTGATACAATAACTTTCAAGGCAGATATTTTTTCAGAACAAACTCCCTCGAAAGGAAAC
>JBJESY010000043.1:0-5016 GCA_051883035.1 Anaerovoracaceae bacterium
GCCTGTTTTATAATTATATGGCAACTTTATGATTAGAAGTAAAACAGAGCTTTAATTCAGGCTCTGAATTTTGAGTTAAACGGAGGACAATCACAATGAGAGTAAAAGTTACGCTGGCATGCACAGAATGCAAGCAGAGAAACTACAATACCATGAAGAACAAGAAGAACGACCCGGATCGTATCGAGATGCAGAAGTACTGCAAGTTCTGCAAGAAGCATACTCTTCATAAAGAAACCAAATAACCGGGAAGAGAAGGAGAGCGTATTATGGCAAAAGAGACTGCGAAAAAGAAAGCCGGCATCGGCGAGTATTTTAAGGGCGTCAAGATTGAAATGAAGAAGGTTGTATGGCCGACAAAGAAAGAAACTGTTTCCTATACAGCAGTGGTTATTCTGACCTGCGCCGTCTTCGCACTGGGTTTCTGGCTCATCGATACCGGTGTACTGGCAGCACTGAAACATATTCTGAACATCACTCTGGCTTAATTGAAAAGAAGGTAGCAAGATGTCTGAATTTGAAAACAGCAAGACGCCTGTCACTGTATCCCCGCTGATCGGCGAAGGACTTCGCGGTGACGGACAGGCCAGATGGTATGTGGTGCATACTTACTCCGGCCATGAGAACAAGGTCAAAGTGAATATCGAAAAGATGGTTGAGAACCGTGGTATGCAGGATCTGATTCTGGACATCGTTGTACCGACAGAAGATAAAATCGAGGTAAAAGACGGTCAGCGTAAGATAAAGACCAGAAAGATGTTTCCGGGTTATGTTATCATAAAGATGATTGTAACCAACGAAACCTGGTACCTGGTGAGAAACACCCAGGGTGTTACCGGCTTCGTAGGTCATGGCTCCGACCCGATTCCTCTGACGGATGAAGAAGTCGCCAGAATGGGAATCGAAAAAGTATATATTGATCTGGATGTGGAAATTGGTGAAACCGTGAAGGTAATCAGCGGCCCGTTTGAAGGGTTCATGGGTACCGTGGAAGAGATCAGCAATGAAAAGCAGATTTTGAAGGTGAAAGTTTCCATGTTCGGAAGAGAGACCCCGGTTGAACTGGAATTCAGCCAGGTGGATAAGATTTAAAGGAACTACCGGTTCTTTTAGATAAAATTGTTAGATAAAATTCTGGGAAAGGAGGAACCAGGAAAATGGCAAAGAAAGTTGAAGGTTATATCAAACTTCAGATTGCAGCCGGAAATGCTACACCAGCACCTCCAGTAGGTCCTGCATTAGGTCAGAAGGGCGTAAACATTATGGACTTCTGTAAGCAGTTCAACGCTAGAACACAGGATCAGCCGGGAATGGTTATCCCTGTAGTAATCACCGTTTATGCTGACAGATCATTTACGTTTGTCTGCAAGACTCCGCCGGCAGCTGTTCTGCTGAAGAAAGCAGCAGGTCTGACTGCAGCATCCGGAGAACCTAACAAGAAAAAGGTTGCGACTCTGACCAGAGCTCAGGTTGAAGAAATCGCCAAGATCAAGATGCCTGACTTAAATGCAGCCACTGTGGAAGCAGCTACCGAAATGATCAAGGGTACTGCAAGAAGCATGGGAATCGTTGTAGAAGATTAATCAGTGGGAGACAGAATGTCGTTAGTACCACAAGGAGGTAAAACATGCCTAAGAGAGGTAAAGGTTACAAGGAGGCCGCAGCGAAATACGAAAAGGCCAACCTGTACGAAGTGGAAGAAGCTATGAAATTAGCTGTAGAAACTTCCAGAGCAAAATTCGATGAAACCATCGAAGTACACATTAAGCTTGGTGTTGACGGAAGACACGCTGACCAGCAGGTCAGAGGTGCTATCGTTCTTCCGCACGGAACCGGTAAGACCAAGAAGGTTCTGGTATTCGCCAAGGGACCGAAAGCAGCAGAAGCTGAAGCAGCTGGTGCTGACTATGTAGGTGCAGAAGAAATGGCACAGAAGATTCAGACTGAAAACTGGTTTGACTTCGACGTAGTAGTAGCTACCCCTGACATGATGGGTGTGGTAGGTAGACTGGGTAAGATCCTGGGACCTAAGGGCTTAATGCCAAACCCTAAGTCCGGTACCGTTACTATGGACGTAACCAAGGCTCTGCAGGAAATCAAAGCCGGTAAAGTTGAGTACAGACTGGATAAGACGAACATTATCCACACTCCGATTGGCAAAGCTTCCTTCGGCGCTGAAAAGCTGAACGACAACTTCAATGCATTACTGGAAGCCATTGTAAAGGCCAAGCCGGCCGCTGCAAAGGGTCAGTATCTGAGAAGTGTCACCGTGGCAGCTACCATGGGCCCTGGAATCAAAGTAAATCCTGCTCTGATCCAGTTCTAAGATCCCGGATATCCTTCCGAGGATACAAACGAATACGAAATCTAACCGTAGACAGCGGGTGCGAAAGCTTAATTTCCCGCCGAGGTACAATATAAAATATTGACCTTGCCTGTCCGCGGCCATGCCAGAGCAGACAAGGTTTTTTTATGGAGTACCATATATCCTGCGGGGCTTTCCGCAGAACGCAGAATGCCGCGCAAGAAAGGAGAACATTTAATGTCAGTAGAAGCACAGAAACAGAAACAGATCATCATCGATGAAATTAAAGGTAAACTGGAAAATGCTCAGGCTGCAGTAGTTATCGACTACATGGGAATTACCGTAGCCCAGGCAGACGCCATGAGAAAGAAGCTGCGTGAAGCAAACGTAGACTATACCGTATACAAGAACACTCTGGTTAAGAGAGCAATCGAAGGTACTGAATTTGCCGGCCTGGCAGACGTACTGGACGGTCCGAGCGCACTGGCTATCAGCTGCGAAGACGCTACCGCTCCTGCAAGAGTTTTAAACGAAGTGATCAAAGACTTCAAGAAGATGGAATTCAAAGCAGGTGTTGTAGAAGGTACTTTCTTCGATAAGGACGGTATCCAGGCAATCGCCGACATCCCATCCAGAGAAGTACTCATTGCCAAGTTTATGGGAAGCATTCAGTCCCCGATCAGCAAGGCAGTCAGAACATTCCAGGCTATCGCAGATGCAAAAGCAGAAGCATAGGCATCCGCAGAAAAAGACATATTGGCCTGAATATTATCGGAATGCGCCGTGCCATTTAGCGGCGTAAATAAACATTTAAATGAAATTTTGAAAAGGAGAAAATAAAAATGACTATCGAACAGATCATTGAAGCGATCAAGAACATGACCGTTCTGGAATTAAACGATTTAGTAAAAGCTTGTGAAGAAGAATTCGGCGTATCCGCTGCTGCTCCGGTTGCAGTTGTAGGTGCTGCTGGTGCTGCTGCTGCTGAAGAAGAACAGACTGAATTCACTGTTGTTCTGGAAGCTGCTGGCGGCGAAAAGATCAAGGTTATCAAGGCTGTAAGAGAACTGACCGGTCTGGGCCTGAAGGAAGCAAAGGAACTGGTAGACGGCGCTCCTTCCAACGTAAAGGAAGGCGTAGAAAAGGCAGAAGCAGAAGCTATCAAGAAGCAGCTGGAAGAAGTTGGAGCTACTGTAGTTCTGAAATAAGCCCTGAAATCTATTTCGAGAGCAAATATGCAATGAAATCCAGAGAGCAGTCCATTTCGGGCTGCTCTTTTCGGATTTTTTGAAAAAATTTCAGGAAATCTATTGACCTTCCCCCTTGTGGAAGGTATAGTATGGACACAGTCAGGAGAAAAATGCAGATGAAAATCAACGAGGTGGAACAGCGCATCGGCATTACGAAAAAGAATATCCGGTTCTATGAAGACCAGGGACTGCTTTCCCCACGAAGGAATAAGGAGAACGGGTACCGGGAATACAGCGAGGAAGATGTGCGAACGCTGGAACAGATCAAGCTGCTGCGGAAACTGGGTCTGCCGCTGGAAGAGATCCGTCTGATGCAGAGCGGGAGAAGCACGGTGGCCGACAGCATGCGCCGCCATCTGGTGACGCTGGAGCGGGAAAAGGAAAACCTGTCCCAGTCTGAGGCCTTCTGCAGCAGACTTCGGTCGGAGGAAGGCACCCTGGCAGATCTGGATGCCGGAACGATTCTTTCAGAAATGGAAGCACTGGAGCGGAGCGGAACCGCATTCCAGAATAAGCATCAGTATGACGTACGCCTGTCTTATGTGGCACCTGTGGTGGTGACGATACTGATGACACTCTTCATGGCAGGGCTTCTCGTTCTGATGGTCTGGGGCATGCAGACGGATCCGGAAGGTATGCCGCCGCTGTTTTTCATGGTTTTGATGCTGCTGATTCCGCTGCTGGTGATCGGCGGCGTGGTGCTGGCACTTCTGCAGAGAATCGGGGAAATCCGGAAGGGAGAAATGGACGATGCAAGGAAATACTGAAAAGAAAAAAGGAGCAGTGATTGCTGCTGTGGTCATGATTGCCATTGTGCTGGTGTTCGTCGGTGCGCTTGTCGTGCTGCTTCTGGGTGAAGAAGACCTGTTTGCAGACAGTATCGCCTGGCTGTACATCGCAGGCGGCGTGGCTGTGGTCATCGGCGTGCTGGTTGCGCTGCGGCAGCGGTTTGCTGAAATTCACAGAGGCGAAGAAGACGAAGCAAAAAAATATTAAGCGGAATAAATGATTATTAAAGAATGATGAATTCGAGGAGGAAAAAGTTATGTTATTATTGACCTTAAATTATGTACCTGGAAAAGAAATTGAAGCACTGGGTATCGTAAAAGGAACCACCGTTCAGAGCAAAAACTTCGGGAAGGACTTCATGTCCGGCATGAAGACGCTGGTGGGCGGCGAACTGTCCGCATACACGGAAATGCTCAATGAAGCCCGGCAGATTGCCACCAAGAGAATGGTGGACGAAGCCGAAGCACTGGGCGCGGACGCAGTGATTAACATCCGCTACGGCTCCGCATCCATGATGCAGGGTGCAGCCGAAGTGGTGGTATACGGCACTGCAGTGAAGATCAAATAGAAAAAACATACGCAACAGAAAAAGAAAAAGCGGCCGGACATCGACCGCTTTTTTGCAGTGCGCCCGGCGGGCGCACGTTCTAATGGGTGAAAGTCCCTAATCCG
>JBJESY010000044.1:0-4987 GCA_051883035.1 Anaerovoracaceae bacterium
AACCGGAGAAGGTGCCGGAGGAACTGCGGGCGTTTTTCGCTTATATCAATGACCCGTCCAAGCGGGACGGAAGCTGGCTGACGCAGGCAATCGATGAACGGGTGAGAAAGTACAACACCACGAAATGGAGGAAGAGGCAGATGACGCTGGAAGAGATGATGAACCAGAGGTTTGACGCGGGAAGGGAAGAAGGCCGGGAAGAAGGCGAGGAAAAGCTGAACAGGCTGAACATGCTTCTGATCAGGCAGGAGCGTATGGAGGATCTGAAAAAGGCGGCATCCGATAAGGCATACAGAAGGAAGCTGTATTGCGAGTTCGGTCTGGATGCAGAGGCAGAATAAAAATGCAGGGAGGATGGCACGAAAGCCGTCCTCTTGTTTTTACAGGATAAGGCAAAGATACGAAATCTTCCGGAGCCGGGGTGGCGGGGGTGCGGATTTTGTGGTATACTGAAAAAGATTGCGATGAAAAATCTGTCGAAATGAGAAGAATCATGTGACGGATTTCGACTCCCAATCGTTTTATTTGCAGAAGATTCAAAAACAAGGGGGAAAAAGAATGATGAATGCAGGATTTGTGAGGCGGTTTCTGACCACCGGCATGATGGCTCTGGTGATTACACTGGCAGCCTTCGCGGTGGTATCGGCAGCCGCTGGCGCAGAAGCCTACGGAAGCACCAGTGTATCACGCTATACGGGGAAGATCTATACCCACAGCGACACCTTCGGAGATGTTCTGATCGTAGACGGGGTGGATGTATCTTACGTACAGAAGAACAATGTGGACTGGCAGCAGGCCAAGGCAGATGGCATCGATGTGGCGATTATCCGGGTAGGGGCCCGGGGCTATGCGGATGCAGGAAGACTGATCGAAGATGACTATTACAAAGAAAATTTCCAGAAGGCGAAGGAAGCCGGACTTCTGGTGGGCGCATATTTCTTTTCGCAGGCCCTGGATGAACTGGAGGCCTATGCGGAAGCCAATTACACGCTGAAACTGCTGGACGGCATCCAGCTGGATCTGCCGGTATACATGGACTACGAATTTGCCGGAGGCAGCTCCGGCCGTCTGACCAAGGCCAACCTGCCAAAGTCTCAGATGACGGCCAATGCAGTGAAATTCTGCGAAACCATCGAAGCGTCGGGCATTTACAAGGCAGGCTTTTATGCCAACCGGAATTTCCTGAAAAATACCGTGGACGGTGAGCTGATCAGCAGCCGCTGGCCGGTATGGGTGGCACAGTATAACACCAGTACAGACTATGGCAATGCCTACCACATGTGGCAGTATACTTCCGGCGGAACCATCGCCGGCTACAGCGGCCGCATGGATACCAACTTCATGTATCTGCCAAAGAGTGCCTCAGCCACCAGCCTTCTGTCCCTGGCAGAAAGCACGGTGTCGATCATCGGCAACTCTACATTTACATACAGCGACGGGGTTCTGCATAAACCGATGGTGCAGGTGAGTCAGTACGGACTGCCGCTGATTGAGGGCATCGACTATAAAGTACATTATCTGAAAAACTCCCAGGCTGGAACCGGCTATGTGATGGTTTCCGGCATGGGAAGCTATACCGACTATAAGCTGGTTCCGTTCACTATTGCACCTTCCTATAGCCTGAGCGGCATCACCGTAGACCGGATCCTGAATAAATACTATACCGGTTCGCCGCGGGTACCGTCTTCCATTACGGTCCGTGATGCGGACGGCAGCGTGCTGGTGGAAGGTGTGGACTATACGTTTACCGTGCGGGATGCCACGGAGGTGGGAACGGCCACGGTGACCATTACGTTCATGGGCAACCGTACCGGCACCATGACCACCACCTACAAAATCCTTCCGACGGGACAGACTCTCACGGCGGAGAAAACGGTGTATGAGGTTTCCGTGGGTGATGCGCCTTTCACACTGACGGGGATTCAGCAGACCGGCAACGGCAAGCTGTCCTACACCTCCTCCAATCCGGAGGTGGCAACCGTCACCAGCAGCGGCAAGGTGACCATCGTCGGCGCAGGAACTGCGGTGATTACCGTCAAGGCAGCCGCCACCACAGAGTATAAGGAAGCCACGCTGGATATCACAGTCAATGTGACCCAGCCGCCGCAGATGATTTACACGAAAGAGGATTCCTATACCCTGAAGAGACTGAGCATGTCCTTCTTCCTAGGTGCGGAAACGGATACCGGAACAGAGGTGACTTATGAGACCACAGATCCTTCCGTCGCCGTGGTGCGTGCAGACGGTCGGGTGACCCTCATGGGACCGGGAACGGCAGAAATCATCATCACTGCACCGGCCAATGGAATCTACGGTGCAGCGGAGAAGCGGATTCCGATTACAGTGACAGATATGGAGGAAGAGGAATACGCACAACGTTTCGAGACCCTGAAGGAAGGCATTGAAAACACCCGCGTGGTACTGCTGAAAGCATATCCTGAGAAGAACAAGGTGAAGCTGACCTGGAAAAAATCCAACTCCGGCTATGCGGTGGAGGCCTTCCAGATCTGGCGTTCTCAGAAAAAATCCAGCGGCTACACCAAGATCTTTACCACAGCAACCGGATCCCGTAAATACTACATCAATTCGAAAGACGTGAAGCCGGGTCAGACCTACTGGTACAAGGTTCGCGGTGTCCGCAGCCTGGAAGGAAAGCTGGTCTACACCGACTTCGTGAAGATTCAGGTGACCACGCCGAAGAAATAGGAACAGAATATGACACAGAAAAAGTCCGACATTGCTGCCGGACTTTTTTCATGGAAAGAATTACTCGATCACGTGCATGTACTGATCCCGTTCTTTTTCAATTTCGATGCGGTGGAACGGGGTGGAAATGCCAGGGCTGCCGCCGGTGTGGACGAAGATGACTTTTTCGCCCTGTTCAATGCGGCCGGACTTCACCATTTCCAGCAGACCTGCAAAGGCTTTGCCGGTATAGCAAGGATCCAGAATCAAAGCTTCTTTTTCCGCCATGTAGTACATGGCATCCCGGACTTCCTTCACCGGATTGTTGTAAGCGCCCCGGTCGTAGTCGCTGATCACGTCATAGTCTTCCGCATGAAGCTCCAGCGGAAGCTCGCAGCCGAAGTAGTGCTTGATCCGGTCGAAATAGTCCATGGCGTAAGCGGTCAGACCGTTCGGCTTCGGAGAAATGCCGATACCGGTCAGGTGCATCGGCAGGTTTTCATTGTGGATGCCCACCTGCAGACCCATGTAGGTGCCCATGCTTCCGATCGGGCAGATGACACGGCAGCCTTCCAGACCCATTTCCTTTACCTGTCCGGCCAGTTCCACTGCACATTCGTAGTAACCCAGAATACCCAGTTCGTTGGAGCCGCCTACCGGAATATAGTAGACCTTTTCGCCTTTGGCTTCTTCTGCAGCCTTCACTTCTGCCACAGTCATGTCGAACAGTTCACCTTCCGTATGTACATCATCCGGCTTTTTCAGATATACATCGCAGCCCATCATGCCGTCCAGCAGCAGGTTGGCAGACAGCTCGCCCGGATACGGATCCACCGCCACGATGGCGCCCCGCATGCCGTATTTTCTTGCCACAGCCATGGTGAGACGGCCGTGGTTTGTCTGTGCGCCGCCCACGGTCAGCAGGAAGGTGGCACCCTGATCCTGTGCATCCTTCAGCAGATATTCCAGCTTCCGCAGTTTGTTTCCGCCCATGGCCAGCGGTGTCAGATCATCCCGCTTGATGTACAGTTCGATGCCCAGATCCTTTGAGATATTCGGCAGATACTCCAGCGGTGTCGGCAGATGGAGCATGCTGACTTTTTCGTGTCCTAATAACATTATAACAACCTCCTCGAGCAGTTGAATTTTTCTGTTTCCATTTTAACATATTAATGGTAAAATAGAAACAGAAGTTTTAAATTTAAGGAGGACTGATTATGGCTTTTATGGACAAACTGGGACAGATTGCAAATAAAGTGGGCGACGTGGCAGGAGATACTCTGGACTACGGCAAAGCCAAAGGGAAAATCGTCCTGGAAAAAGGAAAAATCAAAGACGTGAAGGAAGCGATGGGCGCCTATGTTTATGAGACGATGAAGGCAGGCGGACATCCGGATATGGAACGGCTGCAGGCATTTTGCGCAGAGATCGACGGGCACATTGCAGAAATCGAAAAGCTGGAAGCAGAGGCGAAGCAGAGCGGACAGGGAATCTCCGACGCCTTTGACGGAGGAGAAAAAGAATGATCGGAGTGCTGGTAAACACACTCACCGTTATCGTTGGCAGTACCATCGGCCTGCTGTTCCGGAAGCTGATTCCGGAGCAGTGGACCGACTTTATTATGAAGGGGATTGCGCTGTGCACCCTCTATATCGGCATCGACGGCGCCCTGGAGGGAACCAATACGCTGGTGACCATCATTTCCATCGCAGTGGGTGCATTGATCGGAGCCGCACTGGATCTGGATGAAAAGCTGAACCGCTTCGCTTCCGGACTGGAAAACCGGTTTAAGAAAGAGGGCGGTGGACCGACCATCGCGGAGGGCTTTGTCACTGCCAGCCTGCTGTTCTGTGTGGGAGCCATGACCATCGTGGGATCCCTGCAGGCAGGGCTTACCGGGGACAACACCATGCTGTACACCAAGGCGACGCTGGACTTCATTTCATCGCTGATTTTTGCCGCATCCCTTGGTATCGGGGTTTTGTTTGCGGCGGCCTTCGTCCTGGTGTTTCAGGGTGCCATCGTACTGGTGGCGCAGGCGGTTTCCCCGTTTCTCACCGATTATGTGGTATCTGAGATGACCTGCGCAGGCTCGATTCTGATCATCGCCCTGGGGCTCAACATCCTTGGGGTGACCAATCTGAAGGTGATGAACTTCCTGCCGGCCATCTTCCTGCCGATTGTGCTGTGTCTGTTTATGTAAAATAAAAAGGGCCGCGGTCCGGTGCGCTTCCCATGGAGGGGATTGCCGGATGCGGCCTTTTCTGTCTGATTTGTTCTGTGATACCACACCTTGGCATCA
>JBJESY010000045.1:0-4970 GCA_051883035.1 Anaerovoracaceae bacterium
ATTGAGATTCATGTGGAAGGAGCCGTCTCCGGTGAAGTGGATAACACGCTTGTCCGGATTACCCAGCTGCGCGCCGATGGCAGCACCATAACCGAAGCCCATGGTTCCCAGACCGCCGCTGGTGATGAACCGCTTGGTCTTCTGGTGCTTCACATACTGGGCCGCCCAGATCTGATGCTGACCTACATCGGTCACGTAAATGGTATCCTTATCGGTCAGATCACAGGTATGGGTGATGATATCATACGGATGAAGGAGGCTTGCACCTTCGCCCTCGTAATTTACGATTTTTTCCTTGTCTTTCCAGCTGCGGATTTCTTCATTCCACGCTTCATGCTTCGTTTCCTTGATGGACGGAAGCAGCATGTTGAGGAAGTCCTTCACATCGCAGACTGCACTGACATCTACGGTAACGTTCTTATTGATTTCACTCTTGTCGATGTCGACCTGCACTCTCTTCGCATTTTTCGCGAAAGCCGCAGGATTCAGCGCCACACGGTCACTGAACCGGGCACCCAGTGCGATGACCAAGTCTGCCTTGCTGACAGCGCGGTTTGCCGTATAGGTTCCGTGCATACCCAGCAGTCCCAGGCTGTGCGGATTGTCATATCCAACCACGCCGGCAGCCATCAGGGTATATGTAGCAGGAATATCTGCCTTATCCAGCAGCTTCACCAGTTCCGCAGATGCTTCCGATGCGGCCACACCGCCGCCGAAGTAAATCACCGGGCGCTGAGCCTCGTTGATCATTTCCGCGATTTTCTTTACAGTCTGTCCGTCCGGCTGCGGATTCTTACTCAGCTCGTACGGTGCCTTGGAGGAATACTCGATGGCATCTGCCGTGACGTCCTTGGTGATATCCACCAGAACCGGGCCCTTTCTTCCGCTGTTGGCAATGCGGAAGGCCTCCCGCAGAGAATATTCCAGATCTTCAATCCGGTTTACGAAAAAGTTGTGCTTGGTAATCGGCATGGTCACGCCGGTAATGCTGATTTCCTGGAAGGCATCCCGGCCGATCAGATTATCCGGTACGTTGGCAGTAATGGCCACCATCGGGATGCTGTCCATAAATGCGGTTGCGATACCGGTAACCAGGTTGGTGGCACCCGGACCGCTGGTGGCGAAAACCACACCGGTCTTTCCCGTTGCTCTGGCATAGCCGTCTGCAGCATGGGCCGCGCCCTGCTCATGGGCAGTCAGTACATGATGGATCCTGTCGCTGTATTTGTACAGTTCATCAAAGATGTTCAGCGCGGTGCCGCCCGGATAACCGAAGACGGTATCTACACCATGGTCCAGCAGAACTTCTGCCACAATTTGTGATCCTGTCAGTTTCATTTCAGTTACATCTTCCTTTTCTACTTTTTTTACTATATTTCATGATGATCGGGAGCATCGAAAACTCCCCTCTTTAATATCCATATCATCATTATAAACGGAATCCGAAAAAAGTCAACACTTTTGTTGATGTTCACAAAAAAATACACAATTTTATATCTTTATTTCACAAATTTTGTATTGACATCTGACGACTTTTCTTCTATTCTAATAGTATATAATATAATAATTTTGCGCATTATGCAAGAAAGGAATAAAGGTATAGATAAGGATTATGAAAAACTTCGAAAAGTACAAGATCGGGTACTTTCCTCCTCCGGAAGAGATGGAATATACCTGGATGAAAAAAGACCACATTGAAAAAGCGCCCCTCTGGTGCAGCGTAGACCTGCGTGACGGCAATCAGGCCCTGATCGTACCTATGAGCCTGGAGGAAAAGATAGATTTCTTCAAGCTGCTGGTAGACATCGGTTTCAAGGAAATCGAAGTCGGTTTCCCGGCTGCTTCTGAAACGGAATATGAATTCCTGCGGAAGCTGATCGACGAGGATCTGATTCCGGACGATGTGACTGTACAGGTACTGACCCAGTCCCGGCCGCACATCATCGATAAGACCTTCGAAGCACTGAAGGGCGTCAAGCATGCAGTGGTGCATCTGTATAACTCTACTTCCTTCGCCCAGCGCCAGCAGGTATTCCGTGCATCAAAGGAAGAGATTATTCAGATTGCCAGGGACGGTGCGGTTCTCGTAAAAGAATATGCGGAAAAGTATCCGGAATCTGACTTCCGCTTCGAATATTCTCCGGAAAGCTTTACCGGCACGGAAATGGATTTCGCTGCGGAGATCTGCAACGAGGTCATCGATATCTGGCAGCCGACGGCAGAGAAAAAAGTCATCATCAATCTGCCTGCCACCGTGGAAATGTCCATGCCGCATGTATACGCCAACCAGATCGAATACATGTGCACCCACCTGCACAACCGCGAAAACATCATCGTTTCCCTCCATCCGCATAACGACCGGGGCACCGGCGTAGCCGATGCAGAGCTGGGAATTCTGGCCGGTGCGGACAGAATTGAAGGCACCCTGTTCGGTAACGGTGAACGAACCGGTAATGTAGATATCGTGACGCTGGCCATGAACCTGTTCTCCCACGGAATCGACCCGCAGCTGGATTTTGCAGAGATGCCAAAGATCGTGGAAGCATACGAAGGCTTCACCGACATGACCGTAACGCCGCGTCAGCCGTATGCCGGCGCGCTGGTATTCGCAGCCTTCTCTGGTTCCCATCAGGATGCTATCGCCAAGGGCATGAAGTGGGTGGAAGAAAAGAATCCGGACAAATGGACGGTTCCTTACCTTCCGATCGACCCGCATGATGTGGGCAGAGAATATGACGGTGACGTAATCCGCATCAACAGCCAGTCCGGCAAGGGCGGTGTTGCCTACATTCTGGAGCAGAACTACGGCTACATCATTCCGTCGGCCATGCGTGCGGAAGTGGGCTACATGATGAAGGATCTCTCCGACAAGCATCATGAAGAGCTGACGCCTGCCAGCATTTTCGAAGCATTCGAAAAAGAATACATCAACGACTTCACACCGATCGACATCACCCACGCAACCTTCAGCCACTTCTCCGACACCAAGACGGAAGATACGGTTGCAGTGAGGATGCGTGTGGTCATCGACGGACACCAGTACAATCTGGAAGCCGACGGAAACGGACGTCTGGACGCAGTCAGCAACGGCCTGAAGAAGACCGACTACCACTTCGACTACAAGTTCGTCACCTATTCCGAGCATGCCATCAGTGCCGACTCCAGTTCCAAGGCTGCGGCCTATGTCTGCATTGAAGGAAAAGACGGAAACAAATACTGGGGTGTGGGCACCCATGCCGATATCATCCTGGCTTCCGTCAACGCCCTGGTCAGCGCACTGAACCGGATGAACAAGAAGATACATTTTGTGAAATAAAGCAATCAAGAATACAATCACAAGGAGGAATATACCGACTATGGGTATGACAATGACACAGAAAATTCTGGCGGCACATGCCGGCCTGGACAGCGTAACTGCCGGCCAGCTGATCGAGTGCAGTCTGGATGTGGTAATGGCCAACGACATTACCGGACCGATGGCACTTCCGATTTTCCGCCAGATGGCCGACAAAGTTTTCGATAAGGATAAGGTCGTTCTGGTTCCGGACCATTTCACACCGAATAAGGATATCAAATCCGCCCAGAACGCAAGAGATATTCAGGACTTCTCCAGAGAGCAGGGACTGACCAATCACATGGTGCAGGGCAAGTGCGGCGTGGAGCATGCGATCCTGCCGGAAAGAGGCATCGTGACCGCCGGCCAGGCCATCATCGGTGCGGACTCCCACACCTGTTCCTACGGCGCCCTGGGTGCCTTCGGCACCGGCGTGGGCACCACGGATATCGCAGCCGGCATGGCCACCGGACAGGCCTGGTTCAAGGTTCCGTCCGCCATCAGGTTCGTGCTGACCGGGAAACCGACCAAGTACGTCAGCGGCAAGGATATCATCCTCCACATCATCGGAAAGATCGGTGTGGACGGTGCCTTATACAAATCCATGGAATTCGTGGGCGACGGCATTCAGCACCTGACCATGGATGACCGGTTCACCATCTGCAATATGGCCATCGAAGCCGGTGCCAAGAACGGCATCTTCCCGGTGGATGACCAGACCCTGGCTTACATAAACGAACATTCCACAAAAGAATACCATGTTTATGAAGCGGATGCCGATGCAGAATACGAAGAGACCATCGAGATCGACCTGTCCCAGGTTCGTCCGACGGTGGCCTTCCCGCACCTGCCGGGCAATGCCCACACCATCGATGAAATTGAAGCCGATGAAAAAATCTATATCGATCAGGTAGTCATCGGTTCCTGCACCAACGGCCGCATCAGCGACATGCGGAAGGCCGCTGCCATCCTGAAGGGCAGAACCGTACATCCGGAAGTCCGCGTCATGGTCATCCCTGCCACCCAGAAAATCTTCCTGCAGTGCATGGAAGAAGGTCTGGCACAGATCTTCGTGGAAGCCGGCTGTGCATTCAATACACCGAGCTGCGGTGCCTGCATGGGCGGCCACATGGGCGTAATGTGTAAAGGCGAAAAGTGCGTTTCCACCTCCAACCGGAACTTCGTGGGACGTATGGGAGATGTGGACTCCCTGATTTATCTGGCATCCCCTGAAGTGGCGGCTGCCAGCGCAGTGATGGGATACATCGCCAATCCGGAAAAGATGGGAGGAGAAGAAGCATGAAAGCACAGGGAAAAATCTTAAAATACGGTGACAACGTAGATACCGACGTAATCATTCCGGCCAGATATCTGAACTCCTTCGATGCGAAGGAACTGGCCAGCCACGCCATGGTGGACATCGACCCGACCTTCGTAGACCGTCTGGAGCCGGGTGACATTATGGTGGCCGGCAGCAACTTCGGCTGCGGCTCTTCCAGAGAACACGCTCCGCTGTCCCTGAAAACTGCCGGTGTCAGCTGCGTCATCGCCCGTTCCTTTGCCCGGATCTTTTACCGCAACTCCATCAACATCGGCTTCCCGATTCTGGAATGTCCGGAAGCGGCCGATGCCATCG
>JBJESY010000046.1:0-4934 GCA_051883035.1 Anaerovoracaceae bacterium
GTTTCTTTTCTGGCCGGTCCCAGCACGCGGATGCCCTTCAGGGTGCTCTTCGGTCCTACGATATCAACCTTTTCTTCGCAGGCAAACTGTCCCGGCTGAACCAGCGGCTTGGTCGGTGTCAGCTGGTGACCCTTGCCGAACAGTGCTTCAATGTGTTCTTCACTTAAATGTAAGTGCTTGTTGGATAATCCGATTTTTACTTCGTAAGCCATTTCTTTTTGTATCTCCTTTATGTAAATATTTAATTTGGTAAAACAATCTCAGCATCAGCCTTCCAGATAGCTGATGTACGGCAGATTTCTGTATTTCTGGTCATAGTCCAGCCCATAACCGATGACAAAGAGGTTATCGATTTCAAATCCGATGTAATCCGCCTGAATATCCGCGATTCTTCTGGACGGCTTGTCCAGCAGGGTACAAATCCGGATGCTCTTCGGATTTCTGTCGGCAAGATACGCCTTCAGATGCTTCAGTGTCGTTCCCGTATCCACGATATCCTCAATGATAATTACATTCTTGCCGTAAATATCTCCTTCCAGATCCTTCTTAATCTTTACCACGCCGGTGGTCGTCGTTCCGGAACCATAGCTGGATGCCATGATGAAGTCGATTTCCGTATCATTGGGGATTGCCTTCATGATATCTGCCATCCAGACCACAGCACCCCGCAGGGTTCCTATCAGATAGACAGGTTCCCCGGCATAATCTTCTGCAATCTGCTGCCCGATTTCCGCAGCACGCTGACGGATCTGCTCTTCTGTAAACAGAATATTTCCTACTATATTGCCCTTCTCCATATGTTACTGCTCCTTTCCCTCGTCTACAGTAAATTCTACACCTTCTACCAGATCTTTTCCACTATATTTTTTCGAAAAATCATCCACTTTTTCGCCGACCCAGTATGCGTCCAGTGTATCCTTCAGATGCCAGAGAATCCAGATCCAAAGCACCAGATCATCCAGAAAGCCGAACGGGAACAGCACCGGCGGAATGATATCCACCGGCAGAAACAGATAGATGATGCCGAGAACCACCAGAAGCTTTTTCCGCTTCGGTACGGTTTTATCGGCCATCATGGCTTTTATGGCTTTCAGCCTGCCGAGAATCACTCTGAAACTGATGAACTGCATTTACTCCTCCAAAAGTTTCTCAATCTCTCCCAGCAAAATATCCTGTCCCGTGCGCTTCAGCGCGGATACGGGGATCACCAGGTCTTCCGGGGAAAGCTCCAGGGTATTGCGTATCACGCGGATACATTTCTGTAGTTCATTTCGGGAAACCTTATCCGCCTTTGTTGCCACCACAATGCCGTCCAGCCCGTAATGTTTCAGATATTCATACATCTGCACATCCTGAGCCGACGGTGCATGGCGCACATCCACCAGCTGAATCACCTTTTTCAGGCCTTCTCTGCCCCGCAGGTACGTTTCCATCATCTCGCCCCAGTTTTCGGTCACGGATTTCGACACTTTCGCATAGCCGTAGCCCGGCAGGTCCACAATGCGAAAAGCATCATTGACTTTGTAGAAATTGATGGTTCTGGTCTTTCCCGGGCTTCCCGAAACGCGGGCAAGACTCTTTCTTCCCGTCAGCAGATTGAGCAGAGAGGATTTTCCCACATTGGACCGTCCTGCGAATGCCACCTCCGGCATGGTGTCCGGCGGATACTGGGCAGGTTTCACGGCTACGGTTTCCAGCTCTGCTTTTTTGATTTTTAACATATTGTCTCCTGTCTTACTTCTGTTCTTTCACCAGGGCATATTCCAGGGCTTCCCGGGCCTGCTGCAGCAGCACGAAACGGAGCTGACGCCGCACGCTCTGCGGGATCTCGTCGATATCCGGCTCATTCTCCTTCGGCAGCAGAATGGTGCGGATTCCGGCCCTGTGGGCCGCCAGCACCTTTTCCTTGATGCCGCCCACCGGAAGAACCTTTCCGCGAAGGGTAATCTCGCCCGTCATGGCCACATCCTTGCGGACAGGGGTTCCTGTCAGCGCGGAAACCACCGAGGTGAACATGGTCACACCGGCAGAAGGACCGTCTTTCGGTACTGCCCCCTCCGGCACATGGATGTGCAGATCATACTTCTTGTAGAAGTCTTCCTCCAGTCCGTATTCCTCTGCGATGGAACGGATGTATGTCACTGCCGCTCTGGCAGATTCCTGCATCACATCGCCCAGCTGTCCCGTCAGCTGCAGCTTGCCGCTTCCCGGTACACGTGCAGTTTCCACAAACAGGGTATCGCCGCCCACCTGGGTCCATGCCATGCCGGTTACCACACCGACCTCGCTTTCCCCTTCTATGATATCATAATGGAATTTCTTTTTCCCGAGATATTTTTCCAGACTTGCAGGCGTAATCTTACAGCTTGCTGTCTTTTTGGTCACTTTCTGGCGTGCTGCTTTTCTGCACAGGCTGCCGATCTCCCGTTCCAGGTTGCGGACGCCCGATTCTCTGGTGTAGTAATTGATCAGATCCCGCAGACCTTTTTCCGTGATAGAAAAGCTCTTTCCCTTCAGTCCATGGGCCTTCGCCTGCTTCGGAATCAGGTATTTCTGTGCGATATGCATCTTTTCTTCTTCCGTATAGCCGGACACCTGAATGACTTCCATTCTGTCCAGCAGCGGTCTCGGAATGGTTTCCGTCGTGTTGGCCGTGGTAATGAACATCACCTTGGACAGGTCGAACGGAACTTCCAGGAAATGATCTGTAAACTCCTTATTCTGTTCCGGATCCAGCACCTCCAGCAGTGCCGACGCAGGATCACCCTTAAAGTCTGCGCCGATCTTATCGATTTCATCGAAAAGGAATACCGGATTGGATGTACCTGCATCCCGCATAGAAGCAATGATTCTGCCCGGGATGGCACCGATATATGTTCTTCTGTGGCCGCGGATCTCGGCTTCATCCCGCACACCGCCCAGCGACATCCGGACGAATTCTCTGCCGGTTGCCCGGGCAATGGATTTTGCGATGGACGTCTTACCGACGCCCGGCGGTCCTACCAGACAGAGAATCGGGCCTTTGATTCCCTTGGACAGGTGAATCACTGCCAGATATTCCAGCACCCGTTCCTTCACCTTCTCCAGACCGTAGTGATCCTCATTCAGGATTTTCTCTGCCTTTTTCAGGTCTGTATTGGTCTTGGACTGCCGGTTCCACGGCAGGTCCAGAATAGTTTCCACATAGTTGCGGATGACACTGCTTTCTGCAGAAGACGGTGCCATCTTCCGGAATTTCCGGATTTCCTTCCGCACCTTTTCATCGGTTTTTTCCGGAAGGCCCAGCTGATCCAGTGCTTCCAGCCATTTATCGGCTTCCTCACCGGCATCTTCATCCACACCCAACTCTGTCTGAATGGCCTTCATCTGCTCCCGGAGGAAATATTCCTTCTGGTTATTCTTGATGCTCTCCTGCACCTTCAGATTGATGTCCCGTTCCAGGCCCAGAATCTGATTTTCCTCCACCAGAATCCGGTTGATTACTTCCAGACGTTCCTTCTCATCGAAGGCTTCCAGAACCAGCTGCTTCTGGGATACCTTGATATTCATCTGGGTTGCGAGGGTATCGGCGAAGAGCCCCGGTTCCTCTATGGATGCCACCACATCGTAGGCGCTGTCCTTCAGACCGGTATCGTAATCCAGATATTCATCAAACTGATCCAGCACGGCCCGCATCATGGCCTGGATTTCCGGTTCCTCTGCAGACGCCGGCAGGATTTCTGCCTCCTGCACCGCTGCCATCAGGAACGGTTCCTCACAGTCAATGGAACGCAGAACCGCACGGTACTGTCCATCCACCAGCACGCGGATGCTGTCCCCCTGAATTTTCAGCATCTGCTTTACTTTCACCACAGTCCCTACATGATAAAAATCATCCACTGTAGGGATCAGGATATTGTCATCCATCTGCGACGTCACGAAGATTTCCTTGCCGTTTTTCATGGCGAAATCCAGTGCCTTGATGGATTTTTCTCTTCCTATATCAAAATGCATGATGGTCCGCGGAAAAATCGTCAGACCGCGAAGAGGGATGCAGGGAAACGTGGACGTTTCTTCCGCAGCTTCCGCTTCCACAGGTTCCACTGCCTCTGCAGCTTCCGCTGTTTCCGCCGGTTCCGCTTCTTCATGCAGCTCATCTTTCATTTCGTCAAATTCGCTCACTTTTCTCCTCCTTCCCACCGGAATCTGTTCCGCCGTTTCGCATTGCGGCAGAACCGATTCGGCTATGAATCAGAACAAGGGGCCTGACGCCCCCCTGTTCAGGAAGCCGTGGCTTCCAATTCCTTTATTCTTCCGTCGGTCAGCACCAGCTTCGGCTGTTTGCCGTCCTCAATGGTTTCTTTCGTGATAATGCACTTCTCCACATCATCTCTGGATGGAATCTCATACATGATCTCTGTCATGGCCTTTTCGAAAATGCTGCGCAGACCTCTGGCACCGGTCTTTCTCTCCAGCGCCTTGCGGGCAACCGCCCGAACTGCCTCATCCTCGATCTCCAGTTCCACGTCATCGATTTCAAACAGTTTTCTGTACTGCTTCAGCAGTGCATTCTTCGGTTCCCGGATAATGCGCACCAGCGCATCCTCCGACAGTTCCTCCAGTGTCACGATGACAGGAAGACGTCCGATGAATTCCGGAATCAGCCCAAACTTCAGCAGGTCCTCCGGCTGGATATGCTTCAGAATTTCCTTTTCATCCACGTTGGTGTTCTTCTGCTCCGAATTGAAGCCGATGACTTTCTCACCCATTCTTCTCTGGATGATCTTATCCAGTCCGTCGAAGGCACCGCCGCAGATGAACAGTACGTTGGTCGTATCAAACTGTATGAATTCCTGATGCGGATGTTTCCGCCCGCCCTGCGGCGGAACGTTGGCAACCGTGCCCTCCAGGATCTTCAGCAGTGCCTGCTGCACACCCTCTCCGCTGACATCTCT
>JBJESY010000047.1:0-4913 GCA_051883035.1 Anaerovoracaceae bacterium
TTCGATTTTATCCGTATCCAAAAAGGCCGTCTGGTGATCCACACGGCCCAATTTCCGAATCGCTCCGGTCAGGTACAAAATGCTTTCCGATAAGGTGGTCTTGCCGGCATCCACATGTGCCACAATTCCCATAATCAGCTGCTTTTCGTTCATTGCTTCTCTTTCTTTGGTTTTGTTATTGCTCCGGTTCTTCCGATTCCGGCGTCAGCCCTGCCGCTGCCTCAATGGCTCTGGCTTTCTCCTCCTGCTCCTGCCGGATCTGCGGCAGCACATGATTCGGGTCGGTGAGGAAGATATAAATCTGCAGCGCCGCCACAGCCACCAGGCCAAAGCCCTCCACATTGAGATTCCGGCTGAACATCACCGCAGCCACACCCATGATGGCACTGACGCAGTACAGCATCAGAGTGGCTCGGCGCTGACCGTAGCCCAGGTTCATGAGCCGGTGGTGGAGATGTCCCTTGTCCGCCTCCATAATCGGACGCTTGTTGATCAGACGCCGGAAGATGGCGAAGGCGGTATCGAAGATCGGCAGCCCCAGCACGAAAATCGGCACGGAAGTCGCAATTACCGCTGCACCTTTCGTCAGACCCACGATGGATAATGTGGACAGCATGAATCCCAGAAACAGGGAGCCGCTATCCCCCATGAAGATTTTCGCAGGATAGAAATTAAACGGCAGGAATCCCAGAATGCCTCCTGCCAGGGCCAGCATGGCCGCTGCCGGAATGTACTGTCCGAAAATATATGCCACATAGGCAAGGCAAAGTGCGGAAATCGCAGAGGTTCCCGCTGCCAGGCCGTCCAGGCCGTCGATCAGATTCACGGTGTTGGTGATGCCCACAATCCAGAGAATCGTCAGGAAACAGCTGACCGGCGCCGCAAATGCCACATTGCCTTCCCCGAAAAAATTGGTCAGAAATGAAATGCGGAGTCCCCAGCCATACATCAGTGCCGCAATCCCGATCTGCATCAGGAATTTGAATTTCGCCGGGAGGTTCTTCAGGTCGTCGATGACACCCAGAAGATACATCAGCGTACCGCCGATCATCACGCCCACAATCTGCCGGTCAAAGGAAAGGAAGGCTGCCATGGAACCCATGGTTCCAATAAAGATGGCCATTCCGCCAAACCGCGGCATGGCGCGGGTATGCATCCTTCTCCCGTCCTTCGGTACATCGATGGCACCGATCCGATAGGCCACCTTGATGGCAATCGGCGTAAATGCCATGGAAATAAATAGCGACAGGATGAATATGATCCAAAGTTCATGGTAAATAAGTCTGTTCATTGTTTCCCCTTGTTCTTTTCTCTTATTCCTTCTTTTCCAGCCGCTCCACCTTCAGCCCTGCTTCCTCCAGAATCTCCAGAGAAAGCTCGTCCGGATACCCCTCCCGAACCACAATGCGCTGAATTCCTGCATTGATGATCATTTTCGCACAGACCACGCAAGGCTGGTGCGTAATGTAAATGGTGCCGCCTTCAATGGCATGTCCCATGGAAGCAGCCTGAATGATGGCATTCTGCTCCGCATGAAGTGCCCGGCACAGTTCCTGCCGCTGCCCGGACGGAATATTCAGTTTCTGCCGCAGACATCCTCCGTTGTCTTCACAGTGGGAAAGTCCCCGCGGTGCCCCGTTGTATCCGGTGGCGATGGCCCGTCTGTCCTTCACAATCACTGCCCCCACATGGCGACGCATGCAGGTGGAACGCTGCGCGGTCAGTTCTGCCATTTCCATAAAATATTCATCCCAGCTTGGTCTGTTCATCATTTTGTCTCCTTGTCCCGGCAGTCCATGCCCTCTTCCCGGGCTGCGCGGACTGCATCCTCATCATAAAATACTTCTGCCAGATAGAGTCCCTCCGGCGGCGCCGTATGACCTGCCTTCTGCCTGTCACAGCTTTCCAGAATGCCGGCCATTTCTTCCGGCTTTCTTCTGCCCAGTCCAACCTCCACCAGAGTTCCTGTTAGGATTCTTACCATATTATATAGGAAACCGTCTCCGGTCACCTCCAAAACAATATCCTGCCCCTGCCGGTTCACCGTCAGAGAATAGATGGTCCGCACCGTGGTCTCCCTCGGCGTGCTCCCGGAAGCCTGAAAACAGGCGAAATCATGGGTTCCAACCAGATAATCCGCTGCCATCTGCATGGCAGCTGCATCCAGGGGTTCCTGCACCTGATAGCAGTACTTTCTCCGGAAAATATCCGCCTCCGGACTGTTTCCGATGAGATAGCGATACCGCTTTCCCAGTGAGGAGAATCTGGCGTGAAACTCCGCTGGCATCTCACAGACCGAAAGAATGCGCACATCGCCGACACGGCCGATTTTGCCGATTCCGCCGCCCTTTCCGGCCAGGCGATTGTTGACCGCCTGGGCAATCCGCTCCGTGGGAATCCCGAATTCTCCCGAAAAAGACGCCTGCTGGCCCAGAGCATGTACACCCGCATCGGTCCGACTGGTTCCATGAATCTGCACCGGTTTTCCCATGACCTGGCTCAGTGCCGCCTCCAGTTCACCCTGCACCGTCCTGGCTTCAGGCTGCCGCTGCCATCCGGAAAATCCGCTGCCGTCATATTCGATTTTCAGCAAAAAATTCCGCTCCATCTCGTCATCCTCAGCCGCCTTCCACCTTACTCAGCTTTCCGCTTTCCGCAAGCCGGACTACTTCCGCGGCAACACAATCTGACGCTTTTCCGGATCCGATGACTGCCGGTATAACGTGAATTTCCTGCCGATGGCCTGTACGAACTCCGCGGAAAGTTCCGCAGCCATATCGTTTGCAGTCTGCTTCGGCTCCAGTTCGCAGCCCTCCTGGATTTTCACCTTCACCAGTTCCCGGTTTTCCAGACAGTTGTCCAGTTCCTTTATGATATTCTCCGTGATCCCCTGCTTGCCGATGTACACCAGCGGATCGATGTTATGTGCCAGGGAACGGAGATAACTTCTCTGCTTGCTTGTAATCATATATAAAAATCCTCCTGAAATTTCAAAAAACTATACTTCAAATCAAAGTGGTATCATTATATTATACCGTATTTCGTGCAAAAGTACCAGATAAATTCCTGCGGCCAGCGCAATATATGGTACCATGGGCTGCTGATCCGTAATCTTCACCCTGTGCCGCGCCAGAAGATACACCAGATGGCCCGCACTGAGCAGAGTGGTCAGAATGAACACCAGAATGATTCCGTCCAGACCGCAGCAGAGCCCCAGTGCACCGAAAAGCTTGATGTCCCCGCCTCCAATGGTATCCTTTCTGTAGATCAGCTTTCCCAGAATGCCGATCAGCAGCATGACACCGAAGCCGACAAGCGCACCCCACAGTCCTGAAAGGGGTCCTCCCTCATGAAACGGGATGAAGCCGCAGCCGCAGATCACCAGAAGCAGCACCAGCTGATCCGGCACGATCCGGTATTTCATGTCCGCAATGGCCATCTCCAGCAGCAGCCAAACCGCCGCCAGAGCCGCAACTCCGTAAACCGGATCACGCATGGCAAGCCACACGGCCATTACAACAAACAGCCCGCTGAACACATACTTCCAGGGCGTGCTGCGAAGTCTCTGGACCGTGGGATGGAGCAGTTCCTCGTCCGGCTCCTGCCCGTAGTCACAGAGCCATCCTCCCGGTATGCGGTTAAAAAAATATACGGCGCCGTTTCCCAGAATCACCCCGGCGAAAATCGCAGTCAGGCAGGTCAGCAGCACCCGAATCACTTCACTCATCGTATACCACCTCGTATTTCTACCATTTTACCATTTTCTGCCGTCCGGCGCAAGTATTCGCCTTGCCAAAACCCGCTCAATTTACTATAATACTGTCATAAGACTATCATAATACGATCGAAAGATTGTGAAAAGCGGAGGAAAAAACGATGAACGAGATTAAAAAAATCCGCTACGGACGGTTGGGACCGAAGGTAGCGGAAGCACTCATAAAAAGAAATTTCGATGCCTGGTACTGTGAGGATGCCGACGCCGCCCTGGAGAAAATCCTCACGCTCATCCCTTCTGATGCGTCGGTGGGTTACGGTGGTTCTCTCACCATCAATGCCCTGGGATTAAAGGAGGCGCTTCGTGCCCGAGGAAACCGGATGTTTGACCGGGATTTGGCAGCCAGCCCGGAAGAAAGAAAAAAGATTGAGCACCAGGCCCTCTCCGCAGACTGGTTCCTCATGAGCAGCAACGCCATCAGCGAAGATGGACAGCTGGTAAATATCGACGGCATCGGTAACCGGGTTGCCGCCCTGGTTTACGGCCCGGAAAACGTGCTGGTGGTGGCCGGTATGAATAAAGTTGTTCCAACGGCGGACGATGCCTGGACCCGTGCCCGCTGCACCGCCAGCCCGGAAAACATGGCTCGCTTCACCGGCAAGAAAACCCCTTGCGCCGTCACCGGAGCCTGCGCCAACTGCAACAGCCCGGACTGCATCTGCAATCAGCTGGTGCTGACCCGCCGCTGCAATCCGCCGAAGCGGATCAAGGTGATCCTGGTGGGCGAAGACCTGGGCCTGTAAGCCGAAACAAGCCCCCTGTTTTGAAATTCCGTAGAATTAGCCGGTCATGTACTGCATTCCGCTAGTGCAGACCGGCTATACTTTTCTGTAATGCCATTTCTACGAAGCGATTTAAGGTTATTTCCTGTGATGCGGCACAGAGAACTGCCTGCTTATGAAGTTCCGGAGATATTCTCACGTTGAAACTCCCCTTATATGCCATCTCCGGTTTGATGCCTTCTTTCGAACACAGTTCCAGATAATCGTCCACTGCATGATAAAAGTTTGAAATAAGCTCCTGTGCATTGGTTCCTTCATAGGAGATCAATGCTCGTATTCCCATTACTTTTCCGAAAAACACCCCATCTTCCTGAGAAAATTCCACACTTCCAATATAGCCTTTATATTGCATTGTA
>JBJESY010000048.1:0-4904 GCA_051883035.1 Anaerovoracaceae bacterium
GTTTTCAGATTCTGTTCTATCCTTATGCGGAAGCCCTGCTGGGAGAGGATGCGGCTCCTCTGACACTGCAGAACCACATATATCTTTTGAGAAACATGGTTGAGGCCTGTCTGCACGATGAACTGCAGCAGTACATTTATTCTGCCGGAGAGGATCTGTCGCTGGAACAGATCAATCAGGAGTACGCGCGCCTGTGCAGGGAATATGGACAGATTCCGGAAGACGATCCCCGAACAGAACTGTACGGATGGGTGAATGTTGTTCATACATTTCAAACCCCGTTTTACTATATCAGTTATGCCGTCTCTGCGGCTGGCGCCTATTCCTTCTGGCTGGAATCCCAGGATGACTATTTCGCTGCGCTGGATGATTACCTGAGATTTTCTGCACTGGATAATTCCCTCTCCTTCCAGGAAGCGCTCAAAGAGATTGGCGTGGAATCTCCTCTGACGGAAGCCTATGTAAAGGATCTGGCGACTGCGCTGACTGCAGCATTTGCCGCTTCGGAGGACGATCACTCCGACAGCGGGGAGAAAGATTCGGATTCTGCGAAAGGGGAAAGTGCAGGCAAGGATTCGCAAACCACTGTCCCACTGACGGGAGACGACAGCGAGATAATATTGTGGCTGCTGCTGCTTCTGTTATCCTCGTCCGTCATTGTATTCATTCAAAAGGATCGGGAATAGGATATGAAACAGAGTGTACGAAATCGTATGCTCTGTTTTTTTACGAAATAATTTTATACCCCTGCATATCGCTTCTGACTTGCGAATAGAATTATGGAGAGTCAGAATGATTGAACCGGCATGCAGGCTGCCGGACAGAAGGAAAGGGGACACACTATGACCTACGAAAAGGACATTCCTGATTTTGCACTGGTTCCTGCGAAAGAACCGGAAGAACGGATTTTGATTCCCATTACCCAGGGGGCCGTTTATACCCCGGTGCAGGTGACCAATATCACCGAAACGCCGAAGACGGTGATTACACTGGAAGAAGATGTGCTGGTACCGGATACCCGGCCGGACCTTCGGGAGATTCTTCTGATCACCGGAAAAGTCCGCCTGGCAAACCGGGACATCGATTCTATGACGAAGAATGATGATGCCGTCAGTCTGACCGGCGATGTGGATCTGCAGATGCTGTACATCCCCGAAAAAGGAGGTGTCCACGGTCCGGTAATTTCCGTCAGCAGCCGACTGCCGTTCCGGGAGCAGTGGCACATCAGCCTGGAACAGGGGACATCCATGCTGCTGGAGGCGAACGTGGAAAACATCGACTGGATGGTCATCAATGAGCGGAAGTACCGGGTGAAGATCACGCTGGGAATCCGGGCAATCCAGTATCAGGACTGCAGGATCCAGCTTTTCGAAGGACTTACGGAAGAAACACTGGAGACGCTGCGGGAAACGGTGGAGATCACCAGTCTGGGTCTCCGAAAGAAAGATGTGCTTTCTGTCCGGGAGGACCTGGAGAAAAAAGATGGAGATGTCGTGCCGGAAAATATTTTGATGCAGCATATTTCCATCGTGGAAAATTATAAGCAGGCAGCCGGGGAAAAGGTTGTCATCAACGGATTTATCTGCATCAGTCTGCTGTACCGTGCAGCCGGAATGGATCCGATGACGGAGGACGGCGGCATGAAGCTTTGTCATCTGCAGGACAGGGTGGAGTTCACCCAGTTTATCCCGCTGTCCCAGCCGGGGCAGTGGAGCGGAAGCAGCGTCTGCTTCGATGACAGCGATCTGAAAGTGAAGCTTGTGCAGAATGAAGCAGGGGAAGATGTCTTTCGCCTGGAAGGAGATCTCATCACCTGGGTGAGTCTCTATCGAAATGTGGAAAAGGAAATCATCGTAGACGGATATCACAAAGAAAAAAGCTTTCTTTGTGACTTCGAAGAGGCGTCCTGCAGGACGCTGGTGGGTACTGCCGCGGGAGAAAGCACCGTCCGGGAAATCATTTCTCTGGAAAGTCCCCATGGGGATGCAGAGGAGATTCTGTATGTGACCGGGGAGATTCTTCACAGTGAAAGCCGTGCAGAGAGCGGAAAAATCATCACAGAAGGGGTTCTGCGGGGCAAAATGATCTGCAGGACTGCAGCAGCAAGTGATCCGGCTGCTGGAGAGGAATGGACGGATGTCTGTTTCGCAGTAAGCCGGGATCTTCCGTTCCGCTGCGTGACAGCCATGCCGCAGCTTGCAGGAAATGAGATGGTGACAGCACGGATTTATCTGAAAGATCTCTGGGCGGAGAAGATCAGCAGCAGGCAGCTGGAGCTCAATGCAGCTGTCATGGTGTGCAGCGAAGCCATGCGGCAGACGCCGCTGCCGGTCCTGAAGAATCCTGCTTTCGAAGAAGTCTGCGGAGACCGGAAGTCGAAACCTATGGCCGTGTATATTGTCAGACCGGATGATACCCTCTGGTCCATTGCCAAGCACTTTCAATCTACGGTGGATACCATCTGCCAGATCAATCAGATGGAGGAAGGCAGCCTGCGTCCGGGGCAGAAACTGCTGATCCTTCGCTAAACAGGTATATTTTTTCGCTGGATGGGCCATACTCCTTACGCCTGAGAAAAGATACAGGCAGGAGGGGTATATGAACCGATTTTTCAGAAAGTGTGGAAACGATAAAAACAAACTGGAGTGGCAGCTGACCCTGGTGGTTCTGCTGGCACTCCTTACCATGTCCATGATGAGCAGCTACATGGACATGGGCCGGGGCGCAGAGATGCAGGCCGCCTCTGCTGCCCTTTCCGGCTCCGGAGGAACGGAAGGCAGTGCGCAGGAAGGGATTCTGCGGCTGCATGTGGTGGCAAACAGTGGCAGCGAAGCAGACCAGAGTTTGAAACTGCAGGTGAGAAACAAGGTGCTGACAAGAGTGCAGGAAGGGCTGGCAGACTGTTTTGCCAGAGAGACGGGAAGTACGGAGGAACTGACCAGAACCTGGATTCGTGCACATATGGAAGAGATTCGTGCATGGGCAGAAGAGGAAGTGAAAGCCCAGGGCTACGATTATACGGTGGAAGTCAGTCTGGGTGTCACGTGGATTCCGGAAAAGGAATATGGTGAAATCTGTTTTCCTGCCGGGAATTACGAAGCGCTGCGGATTGTCATCGGAGAGGGGAACGGACAGAACTGGTGGTGTGTCATCTTCCCTCCCCTTTGCCTCATTGAAGGCTGCAATGAGAAAGAAGCAGCCAGACTGGAACAGCTGTGCGGAAATAAAGTGATTCTGAAATGCAGAATACTGGAACTGCTTGGGAAGTGACTGCAAACGAAAAATCCCTGTCGGGTCTGTACCTGACAGGGATTTTTCTGTAAAGTTTATGGAAATGAAAAAGTTAAGTTATTAGCTTTGAAAA
The DNA here is from genome assembly GCA_051883035.1 of Anaerovoracaceae bacterium. Classification (GTDB taxonomy): domain Bacteria; phylum Bacillota; class Clostridia; order Peptostreptococcales; family Anaerovoracaceae; genus RGIG7179. The sequence goes on from JBJESY010000048.1 coordinate 3,365, forward strand.
CTGCAAGTTACGGTTTACTGCTGCGCCTGCTGTCCGGACTGACCGGAGGCGGTACTTTCCGGGATATCCTTGGAATCTTCCAGCACCACCGGAATTTCAAGCAGTTTGTTTTCCCGTACGATGGTGAATGTGACCTCGTCTCCTACGCTGTGCTTCTGAATCAGGCTGATGAGCTGAGAGCCGCTGGTAATCTTGGTATCATCCAGATAGTAGATCATGTCACCCTTCTGAAGACCGGCCTTCTGCGCATTATTTCCTGTGACATCCATGATGTAAACACCGGTGATCTGTACGCCATACTGCATCGCCTTCGAAGCGTTGGTCAGATCCACAATGGAGATGCCTGCTGCAGGACGTCCTTCTACATAACCATTGGTGATGAGAGAATCAGATACTTCCTTCACCAGGTCGGACGGAATGGCGAACCCAAGGCCTTCTGCCTCAGAACTTGCGGATTTCGCTACGACCACGCCGATCAGATTCCCGCTCTGGTCGAAAAGACCGCCGCCGGAGTTACCCGGGCTGATGGAAGCACTGGTCTGAATCAGGGTCATGGTCTTGCCGTCTACGGTCAGCTGCCGTTCCAGCCCGCTGACGATGCCTTCGGAAGCACTGCCTGCAAGGGTACCCATCGGGTTTCCGATGGCTACGGTCAGATCGCCCACGTTGAGGGCGGAGCTGTCGCCGAAGGTGACCGGTATTAAACCGGTCTTTTCTATTTTAATCACTGCCACGTCCGTCTGTTCATCGGTGGCTACCAGTGTGGCTTTTTCTTCTGTTCCATCATGGAGCGTCACCTTGATGCTGCTTGCACCTTCGATGACGTGATTATTCGTTACAATGTATCCGTCTTCGGAGATAATAACACCGCTGCCGGCACCCTTGGTGACATACTGTCCAAACCAGGAGTCTGTGGAAACGGATTCGGTGACGATGGCTACCACGGAGTTTTCATTTTTCGCCACAATCTCCTGCACGGAAAGAGTGCTGCCTGTATTTTGGGCCAGATTATAGTTGGTGGTCGTAATGGACTTGTCGATGGTAGTGCCGCCAAATATGCTCATGGCTACGGCATAGGCGCCGGCTCCGATCGCCGCTGAAAAAATCATGGCGAAAATCAGAGTAATCACGAAGGCCTTTCTGGTCACATATTTCGGTTCTTTCTTTTTCTTTGATATATCCTGTGATGTATTGTAATCTGCAGTATGGATTGTCTGTGCTGTATCTTCTGTCTGCGGCTTTGGATCTGTCATTACAAATCCTGTTTCGCTGCTTTCATTGTTTCCAAATCGATTCCAATCGTCCATTCTTTTGTACCTCCTTCTGAAGATGCTTAAATTATATACATCTTTTGTGTAATTTTGGTGTAAAAAAAATGAGAAGTATGATAAAATGATATGATGTATTCAGAATCAATTTGTGTTGACAGATGCGACGCAGGGGAATATATATAGTATGGAAAGAGAACAGAGAGAATATACCATCTGGTGCGGACAGAATCTTTCGGAAGAACTGCAGCGCCAGCTGCTTGAAATAAAAG
>JBJESY010000049.1:0-4881 GCA_051883035.1 Anaerovoracaceae bacterium
ATGAATCGAAGAAATAAAATAAGGACTCCTTCATCGAGGGAGTCCTTTCTTCATACCGCCAGAAATCAGATATGTATCTCGCCTTCTGCCAGCACCACGCCGCTACCACCGACCTGGATGAAGCACGGGCGGGCAGCACCTTCCTCGCAGCCGCCAGCAGAGCAGTCCACGTCCAGATGGCTAAGGATTACGGACGGACGGTTCATGGCCTCGCCCTGTACGAACCGGCAGTCATCGCCGTCGGCAACGAACCCATTGAGATAGCCGTAATAGGTCAGGGCACCGTTGGAAGTGCCGGTGGCCGCCTCCTCATCGATGTCATACAGCGGCGCGAAGTTGCGCACATGGCAGGTGGTCTTCACTTCATCGCCTTCGCCGTCCAGGGTAAAGGCGTGTACCCCAACCACCTCATAACGCTCCGACAGTTTAGACAGAGCAGGGAAATCCGGTGCGATGGCAGCCAGATCTGCCTGGGTGGCCACCGGCATCATGATGTCAGGAAGTCCGGTGGAAATCATCTGCGGCAACAGGGAGACACCCCGGGACTTCTGCTCTTCATAAGACAGACCCATGATCCGGTACAGCTCCTCCAGGGCGGCTGGATCCGAGATTTCGTTGATCTTTACCGGTTCCGCCATATCCATCAGGACAAACCCGTCTTTGACCGCAATGTTCAGATCGCCGGACAGGGTATGGTTCATATACGTACAGTTATCTTCAATATATCCGCCGTACAGCAGCGCGCAGAAGGAACCGATGGTGGCATGTCCGCACAGCTCCACCTCCGCCGCCGGCGTGAAATAGCGAATCTGGAACTCCTTCTGATTCAGCCGCCGGATAAAGGCCGTTTCAGAATAGCGCAGCTCTGCCGCGGTTTTCACCATGGTTTCATCGGACGGAAAATCGCTGCCCTCCGGCAAAATCACCACGCCGGCCGGGTTGCCGCCGAAGGTGGTTTCCGTAAATGCGTCTACGATATAAAACTTCATGTTCACCCTCCTCGTTTATAATACTCGTTTCGAATACTTCGTACAATCTGATTCCATTATATACTGACCCGGAAGAAAAGAAAAGACATAATCCACGCAAAACTGCATTGAAACACCACCATGGCCAGAACCCAGCGCATCCCGCCCAGCTCTTTTCGGACAGTAGCCAGTGCTGCGATGCATGGGGTATAGAACAGGCAGAACACCAGAAATGAACCGGCAGACGCAGGCGTAAAGACGGACGACAGATTCTTCGCAAAATCCACCCTCCCGGCACCCTCTCCCAGCATGACCGTCAGTGTGCTGACCACGGCTTCCTTGGCGGTCAGACCGGACAGGACTGCGGAAACAGCCCGCCAGTCTCCGAACCCCAGCGGTGCAAATATTGGGGCGGCCATGCGACCCAGATCTGCCAGCAGGCTTTCCGCCGGAACTTCCGTCAGGGTCAGACCGGCGTCAAGATGTTCCAGAAGCCAGATGATCATGGAACCCAGGAAGATGACGGTAAAGGCCTTCCTGGAGAAATCCTTTACTTCCGACCAGGCAGCGGCCAGCGCATGCCGCAGAGACGGCCGGCGAAGAGAAATGGACGGTGGTGCCGCAGACGATGCATAGCTTCCGGGGACAGGAGCCTGCGGAGGCAGTGCAGGTGCAATGGGAAATACCGCCTGGACAGCGGCAGCCAGCAGCAGTCCGGTGCCGGCCCCCAGCAGATACAGACCTGCGATGATCCGGCCGCTGCGTCCGGGAAAGAGACTGCCGGCAATGAGGCTGTAGATGGGCAGCCTGGCACTGCAGGAAAAGAAAGGCACAAGAAAGACGGCACGAATTTTTTGCGCTGGATTCTGCAGCTGACCTGCCGAAAGGATGGCAGGCACCGAGCAACCAAACCCGGTGAGAAGAGGCACCACCGCGCTGCCGGGCAGACCGATGCGGGACATGGGACCGTCCAGCCACCGGGCAGACTGATCCAGAAACCCGCTGCTCTCCAGTAGCGACAGGCAGAAAAACAGGGTACCGATGGCCGGAAGGAAGGACAGCACGCTGCCGACGCCGGCACAAATCCCGTCCACCACCAGTGCCCGCAGCGGCGGAGAAACCGAAAGAGAAACCAGGACAGCCGAAAACCTCCCGGTCCACCAGGAAATGCCGAGAGAGAGGATTTTGCAAAGAAATCTGCCGGGGCCGCCGAAGGTGAGAAAGAAGACCAGTCCCATGGCGGCGGGAAGGGACAGGTACCGCAGCGCCGCGTATCGTTTCATGGAATCAGTATATGCCGGCCGAATCCTTACAGAACTGACAGATTTCCGAAAGTCTCCGGTAAGAATCCTGTGATAGAATGAGAGTGTGGAAAAAGGGTCCGAACGCCGGGCCGGAAAGGGGAATTTGAATGAATATACTGGAAACGAGGAATCTGAAGAAATATTACGGTCAGGGTGAGACCATGGTCAGGGCGCTGGACGGGGTGAATCTGACCATAGAAAAAGGATGTTTTGCGGCTATCGTGGGGACGTCGGGGAGCGGGAAATCTACCCTGCTGCATATGCTGGGCGGTCTGGACCGGCCGACGGAGGGGCAGGTTTTCGTGGATGGAAACGATATTTTCACCATGAAGGACGAGGCGCTGACCATTTTCCGGCGGCGAAACATCGGTTTTGTCTTTCAGAGCTATAATCTGGTGCCGGTTTTGAATGTGATGGAGAACATCGTGCTGCCGGTGCAGCTGGACGGCGGTCAGGTGGACGAGGCGTATCTGCAGGAAATCGTGGAGACCCTGGGACTCGCAGAAAAGCTTTCCAGTCTGCCGCAGAATCTGTCCGGCGGGCAGCAGCAGCGTGTGGCCATCGCCCGGGCGCTGACATCCAAGCCAGCCATCATTCTGGCGGATGAACCCACGGGGAATCTGGACAGCCGGACCACCCAGGATGTGATGGGGCTTCTGAAGGTGACCAGCCAGAAGTTCCGTCAGACCATGGTTGTCATCACCCATAACGAAGAAATTGCGCAGATGGCTGACAGGATCATTCGCATCGAAGATGGGAGAATTCTCCATGATTAGGGTAAAGAACGGACCTGCGATCCGCAGGATTTCCTATGGCAGCCTGAAGGCCGCAGGAAAACGGAATCTGGTGGCGGTGCTGGCCATCGCCCTGACCTGTCTGCTGTTTACCGGTGTACTGACTGTGGGTCTTTCGCTGGTGGACTACATGGAGAATCAGACCATGCGTCAGGTGGGAACGTCTGCTCATGCCGGATTTAAGATGATCACCCAGGCACAGTATGACAAGGTGGCCAGCGACCCGGAGATTGAAGACATTTCCTATAACATCTATATCGGCAGCGGGGAGGATGAAGCCCTGACCAAACTCTATACGGAAGTACGCTATTCCGAGGAGAAGGCGGCACGCTGGGGGTTCTGCTATCCGGAGGAAGGTCGGCTGCCGGATGCGAAAGATGAAATCGCCTGTGACACGGCCGTGCTGAAGGCTCTGGGCGTTCCGGCCCAGCTGGGGGAGAAAGTGGAGCTGACGGTGAACATTGACGGGCAGCTGCAGAAGGATGTCTTTACACTTTGCGGATTTTGGGAGAGTGATCCGATTGTGCCTGCCCATGAAATTCTGGTGAGCAGAATCTGGGCGGACCGGTATGCACCGACGCCGGAGACGCCGTATCTGGCACAGAAGGATGGCAGACATGAGGCGGGATACCTGAGCCCGACTTTCTATTTCCGCAGCAGCTGGGATCTGGAAGGGCAGATGGAAGCGCTGAAGGAACGGTGCGGGTTCGGTGCGGATGTCAACGAGGGGATCAACTGGGCCTACCAGACCAGCAGTGTGGACGGCCAGACCATCGTGTTTGCTGCCGGCATGCTGCTGCTGATCGCGGCAGCCGGCTACCTGATCATCTATAATATCTTCGCCATTTCCGTCAGCCGGGATATTCATTTTTACGGTCTGCTGAAGACGGTGGGAACCACAGGAAGGCAGCTTCGGAAGATTGTATACCGGCAGGCGTTTCTGCTGTCTGCTGTGGGGATTCCGCTGGGACTGCTGGCCGGGTGGCTTGTCGGGAAGTTCCTGATGCCGGTGGTGATGGCGGGAACTTCGTTTGCGGCGGATGCATCGGCGGCGGAAGTGACGGCGAGCCCTTTGATTTTCGTCGGTGGTCTGCTTCTGTCACTGATCACGGTGTGGATTTCCTGCCTGAAGCCATGCCGCATGGCTTCCCGGATCAGCCCGGTGGATGCGGTGCGGTGGAATGAAGCGGGAATCACACAGAAGCGTACTCCGCAGAAGAAAATGCACAGAAGAAAGGCGAAAGCCGGGAACGCTGCCTCTGTGAAAACAGAGATGACGAAGAAAACAAAACGGGTGACGGAAGGGATGATGGCAGCAGCAAACCTGAAACGGAGCCGTTCCAGGACCGTGGTGGTGGTTCTGAGCCTGACCCTGTCCCTGACCCTTCTGAACAGCATCATCACCGTGGTGGACGGCTACGATCAGGAGAAATACCTGGATGAACAGATGCCTTGTGACTATGTGCTGACCGATGCGTCGATTATCAATTATGCATCGTATCGGAATTATGAAAGTATTTCGGACCAGCTGATGGAAGAGGTGCGGGGTCTGGATGGCGTGGAGGCTGCCGGCCGCACCTGGGGCACCGATACGTTTCTGCAGGTTTCCGGGAGAGCGGAAGAAAAGGTGCGCCAGAAGCTGGATTACGTGAAAACGCAGCGGGATGAAACCTACTGGAGCATGGAAGCGCAGCGGCTGGAGGAAGACGGGCAGGTGATCTGCAGCCTGTATGGTGCGGATGATATGGTGCTGGAATATTTGGAGCTGCTGCGGGGACAGCTGGATCTGGAAAAATTCCGGTCCGGAAATTATAT
>JBJESY010000050.1:0-4867 GCA_051883035.1 Anaerovoracaceae bacterium
TCTTTCCATGGAGAATATGGCCTGCCCGGTCTATGTGACGGAGTCCATTGAAACACCATGCCTGTTCGGATTTTTCAAACCGGTCATCTATGTGACGCCGGAGGTGGCAGAGGACAGCAGGACGCTGCGGTATGCGGTGGAGCATGAAATGAGTCATTACCGGCAGAAAGATCCGCTCTGGTCTCTGCTGCGCGGTATCTGTCTGATTCTGCAGTGGTTCAATCCGCTGGTGTGGGCAGCTGCAGTCCTGTCGAAGAATGACTGCGAACTGGCCTGCGATGCGGCGACCATCCGGCGGCTGGGGGAAGAAGAACGGGCCGACTACGGACGAACCCTGATCGAGATGACACGGCCGGGACGAAATGTTTTGCTCCTGAATGCAACCACCATGACGGGCAGCAGACACGCCCTGAAAGAAAGAATCGAAATGATTGCAAAGAAGCCGAAGATGGCGGTTTATACCCTGATCGTGGTGCTCCTGGTTGCCGCTGCAGCAGTGCTGGTGACTTTTACCGGTGCAAAGAATGACGGATTCTATCAGTGGCTGCAGAGTGTGGAGACGGAGAACGTTTCCGATGCTGTGATGACGGTTTATCACGAGAATGGCCAGAGCAGGCAGCATTTATCAAAACAGAATACTGTGGATGATTTGATCCAGATTCTGCATACCATTGAAAAAAATGACCTGAAAGAAGTGGATATCGATGGAAATACTGGCGAAGCACAGCTTTGTCTTGGCATGTATTTCGAGGAATCGGAATTACCACAGCCGCAGAACTGTATTTTCAAACTGACTTCAGATGGAAAGATACAGATGCTTTTCGATAAAAATACGGCAGACTCTTACTGCAGAACGGGCAAGACCTGGCAGATTGATAATACGCAACTGACAGAATATTTTACCGTTATGATGACAGCGATGGAGGATGGAACTACGGATCTGATGTCGTTTCTGAAAACGGTGCAGGCGGCGGATTTTGATAGGGATTATCTGATTGGAAACGTCAGTTTCGAGGAACTGGCGGAAGTGCTGAATCAGGTGACGGAAGGAGAACTGATCACGACACCGGAGCAGCTGGAGACGCAGTACTGGCAGTACTGGCAGATTGATGCATTCCTGAAAGCGTCGCCGGAAGAAGAAGATTCTGACGAAGAACCGAGACGGCAAATATATCTTTCCTGCGGTCTGGAAGAGAATCTGGTCGAAATAGAGTATTACAGTGGTGCGGGTGCTTCCGAAAGAATGGTATTCCATGATGAGACCCTGTATCAGCTGGTACGTCATGCAAGGGACTATGCGGAGACAGTCGATCCGGAGGCATACGCGAAGTTTGAAAATATTCTGGTGCCGCAGATGGAATTTCATCGGAAAAGCATGTCAGAGGCTAATCCAGGTATCTATGATTACGAGCTGACCATGTTCTGCCAAATCGGTGCATATGAAGAAGAGGATGGCAGCCGGGTGGAACTGTATGATTTCGATTATGCCCTGTTGACGGATGACGTTGAAAGCATAGTATGGGCAGGAGGCATGCGCCTTGACAGTCAGTGCCGCATACATGGCTTCAACGGCGGAGGTCAGTTTGCGGTGCGTTATCGGGGCGGAAAAGTGGCTGCCACAGCCTTCATGGGAAATGATTTTGGGGTTTCTTCCGCAGATTTCGAGAACAAAGAGGCACAGAAATGGATCAAAGAACGCCTGAAAAGTGCACTGGATCAGGCAGAATAACAGGAGTTGGGTGAGAAAAAATGGATATTCAAAATGTATTGAACGATGCGGTGAAATTCGCCGCAGAACGGATGGAAGGCGGGAAACCGGCGGCATATATTCCGGAACTTGCGAAGGAAGATCCCCGGCGATTGGGTGCCTGCATTTCCATGGTGGATGGCAGGAGCTTTTCTGCAGGGGACTGGGATCATGATTTTACCATGCAGAGCATTTCCAAAACCATCACATTGATCATGGCGCTGGAAAAGCTGGGTGAAGACTATGTCTTTTCCAAAGTCGGTGTGGAGCCGACGGGGGATTCGTTCAATTCCATCGTAAAACTGGAAACCAGAACGCCCCATCCGCTGAATCCCATGATCAATGCGGGCGCCATTGCGATATCCAGCTGCCTGACAGGCGCCGGATATTCCTTTGAGGATTATCTGAATACGGTGCGCCAGCTGTGCGGCAGGAGTACCATTACGCTGAACGAGAATGTTTACCTGTCGGAAAAGAAGGCCGGAAACCGGAACCGGGCCATGGCCTATCTCATGGAAAATGACAAAGTCCTTGACTGCGCTGCAGAAGAGGCCTGTGATCTGTATTTCAGAGCCTGCTCCGTGAATGTCAATACCCGGGATCTGGCCCGGTATGCAAGGCTTCTTGCCAATAACGGAACGGATCCGGAAACAGGCAGGCGAATCATTGACGGCAGAATTGCTCGTATTGTGAAAACGCTGATGATTACCTGCGGCATGTATGACGCTTCCGGATATTTCGCACTGAATGTGGGGCTGCCTGCCAAGTCCGGTGTCGGCGGAGGCATCATGGCCACGCTGGAAAAGAAGGCCGGTCTTGCCGCATACAGTCCGGGACTGGATGCGAAGGGAAACAGCATAGGGGCATATTATGTACTGCAGTATTTATCCGAAAAACTGTCGCTGCACTACTTCTCTGCGGAGGAATGCCTGATCTGAAGAAACTGCGAAAAGAATATGCGAAAGTCTGGGTGCGGGTTGCCGCGCCCTTTCTTTTGTGGTAGTATTAGGAAAGAGCAAGGAGGGGGAACGATGTTTGAGATTGTATTCAGTGAAAGCGCCTGCGCCTGTCTGAAAGAGGCGTATTCTTATGGCAGAGGGCCTTATCCTGACGCTGCGCCGGCAATGATGTATTATGGCGTCCGTGGGGGAGAACAGCTTTCCGAGGCCGAAAAAGCGAAGATCATACAGGAACATCATGAACAGGAGCGGAAACGCTGGGAAGCTGCAGTTCCAATGGAGGGAAGCACCGGAGATGTGTTTGATCTGGGATATAGCCTGAGTGCGGGAGACATCTCCGAAGAGGAGTTCGGCGAAAAACGTGTGGAAGAGATGCTTCCGTTTTATGCGGATGCCCCGGAGAGAATCGATGGCCAAAGTGAGATCATGAGAAAAATGAAACGATGGGAGGAAGGTCTGGAGCGGGCACTTCAGCGAATCCGGGAGGGTGAGCCGATTCGGATCTGGTACAGCGACAATCCGGATGAAGCCTGCGGTTTGCTCTGGTTTCTTTGGAAAATCCATCGTCTCGGCATTTCCTGCAGAGAAATCACCGCAGTGAAGCTGCCGGGGTGGATTTATGAGGAATCGACGGACACCCTGAAACAGATGCAGACCTGGGGAGAAGTGGAACCCGGACTGTGGGGAAAGCTGAAAGAAAACGGACACGCTCTGCCGCAGAGATTTTGCGAAGTGTGTGCGATGCGGTGGGAAGCGCTTCGAAGAGAAAATGCACCGCTGCGTGCCGTTATTAACGGGCGTGTGGTCAGCGTGGAAGATGATTTCTATGACAGCTTTCTGCTGGATGCTTTCGAATCTACGGAGGAGGAAGTGCGGGAAGGCAGGCTGATTGGCAGAGTGCTGAAGCAGCAGCTGGGAATCTGGGACGGATGGCTCCATCTGCGGATTGGGAAATTCATCAATGACGGCAGGATTGAAGTTGTCAAAGAGAGCGAAGAGGACCGAATCTATGGGCGCATCCTTCGCAAAAGATAAATCAGAAAGAAAGGATAAAAGAGAGCAGAATGAAGAAGATTTCTAGAAAAGCGGCACGGTTTGTTCTGGCGTGCCTGGGACTGTTCATGATTTTAATCTGTATTGCCTGTGCGACACAGAATGCCATGTTCTTTGTAGCGGGAATGGTGATTGCCATCGTGGGTCTGCTGGTGCGGTCCCGTAAGATTCGCTGCCCGTACTGTGGTGAACTGAAGCTGATCAAAATGATGGATCTGCTGAAATGGTCTGCGCCGATTCAGGTGGAGTGTCCGACTTGCGGCAAGATCATTGAATACGATGAGTAAAACCAGTTATTAGAAATGATGCAGCAGGTGATGCTGCCTGAGGTGAAGTATGTTAAACGGAAAACCCTTGATTTGTGTATCTTCCGATGTGAAAACGATGGAAAGCGATTCGCGGCGCAGGATTACGGAACTGCACCAGACTTACACCAATGCGGTGTTTCAGGCCGGAGGCATTCCCATGGCCACATGCGGGGTCTGCGCAGAGGAAATGGCAGATCTCTGCGACGGTCTTTTGCTTACAGGCGGAGCGGACATGGATCCGGAACTCTACGGAGAAGAAAAGATCAATGACAGCGTGAAGCCTTTGCCGGAACGTACGGCCTTCGAGAAACCGCTGTTTGAAGCGTTCCTGAAGCGGGGGAAACCCATTCTGGGCATCTGCCGCGGGAGCCAGCTGATCAATGTCTGTCTGGGAGGAACCCTGTACCAGGATCTGCTGGCGCAGAAGGGCTGGGTACATATGAACACGGAGATACGCCATGAGGTATATGCGGAGGAAGGCTCGGTGCTGTATCAATTGTTCGGTGAAAGGTTCCGGACCAATTCCACCCATCATCAGGCGGTGAAGGATCTGGCACCGGGACTGCATGTCACGGCACGTTCCATTGAAGGAATCGTGGAAGCCTATGAGCATGATACATTGCCGATTCTGGCGACCCAGTTCCATCCGGAGCGTCTGACCGGGAATATCTGGGATGACCGGACACCGGACTTTCTGCCTTTCTTCGAATATTTCGTGGAGCTGGTGAAGAAGCATGCGGAAGGAAGATAAGAAGGAAGACGCGCGAAAATGAAAAAAGAAAAATCCATGTCGGATATCA
>JBJESY010000051.1:0-4848 GCA_051883035.1 Anaerovoracaceae bacterium
AGTGCGCCGGTGGACTACGTGAATAATATCGCAACGATAGCAAAAATCGATAATTTTGTATCTGTCAACAGCTGTATTCAGGTAGACCTGTATGGGCAAGTATGCTCAGAGTCCGCCGGCCGCCGCCAGATCAGCGGAACCGGCGGGCAGCTGGATTTCGTTCTGGGTGCCTATCAGTCGGCCGGCGGCCAGAGTTTCCTGTGCACACCGTCCACCAGAACACTGCCTGACGGGACCGTGGAATCTCTGATTTCTCCTTTGCTCCCACCAGGCGCTATTGTAACGACACCGCGTATGGCGACCAACTTTATCGTAACAGAGTATGGTGCAGCCGACCTGAAAGGAAAGACCACCTGGGAAAGAGCGGAGCTCCTGATCAATATCGCACATCCTGATTTCAGGGATGATCTGATCAAAGAAGCAGAGAAGATGGGAATCTGGAAGAACTCCAGCAAGTTGCTGTAAAACCACAGAGAAAAAAGACCCGGCGAACATCGCATATTCGTTGCGCTGCCTGCCGGGTTTTGTAATATCAGCTGTGATTCGTTTTTCAGAACCTGCCGTGTCAGTTAATCTTCGTCGTGATCGTCATGATCATCATCCTCGTCATGATCATCCCAATCGTCATCCCAATCATCATCTTCCATGCGCTCGCTGTCATAATCCCGGATTTTTCCGGTGGTGGCATCGATTTCATATTCGTATTCCACGCCGCCGGCATAAAATTCGATTTCATAATCATAGTGACCGTCATCCTTGTCAAGCTTGGCCTTGGTGAAGGTCGCTGCGGAAGCTTTGACACCGGCATGATTCAGCGCGATGGACTTGGCCTTATCCACGCCGATGTAATTGGAAGATGGCTGGCTGGTTCCGGCAGATGACGAACCGGAAGTCGTTTGACCGGAAGCAAGCGGTGTTTCGGAAACATTCTCTGCGGAATCCACCGTTTCCTTGCTGAAAGCGATGATGGAGCCGGTGGCAGCATCCACCTCATAATCGTATTCCGTGGATCCCTTCACGAATTCAAATTCATATACAAGACGTCCGTCATCGGAATCTTTCTTGCTCTTGGTGAAGGTGACATCTTTTTCCGCGACACCTGCATGGCTCAGTGCAGCGGCTTTCGCTTTTTCCAGTCCGATATCTCTGGCTTCTTCCGCCGTCACGTTTTTTCCATCCGGTGTTTCAATCTCCGACTCCAGAATCGTCCCATCCGCAGCCTTGATGGTGTACTCATATTCAAATCCGTTGGCTTCGAAATACACATCGTAGACCTCCAGACCGTCCTCCTTATCGAAGCTGCCTTTCAGATTCTGAACCTGATTCTGCTTCAGCCCTGCGTCAGCCAGAGCCACCGCAATACTCTTTTCCAGACCGATTCCCCTATTCTGGCTGTTTGCTGCACCTGCGGCAGTTGTGGCCAGATAGATGCAGCCGATGATCACAACGGCAGCGATGACCGCCGCAGCGATTTTCTTTTTCGGTGTGTTCAAAATGTTTTTCATATTTCTTAAATCCCCTTTCGTTTGTTCCTGATTTATGGCCTAAGTATAGTCTGTCAAGATGAAAAGAAGATTAGAGCTTGTAATTTTTTTATTTTTTCGCAAAATATTTTTTATGGATTAACCACAATCGGAAGAATTACAGTAAAAATGCTCCCCTGTCCGATATGGCTTTCTGCGCGGACGCTGCCGCCGTGAAGCTCTGCAATTTCCTTCACCATTGCCAGTCCCAGACCTACGCCGGACTGCTCCGGGGACCTGGCACTGTCAGCCTGATAGAATCTGGACCAGATATGAGGAAGATCCTCCGGAGAAATACCGATGCCGTCATCGGAAACCGTGAGAAAGATCTGGTTCGGCTCCTGCCGGAGGGAAACCTCCACATAGCCCCCATCTTTGCCGTATTTGATCCCGTTGCTGATGAGATTTTCCAGAACCCTGGAAAACAGGCGCCGGTCGACGAGAGCGGAAATCCCGGCGGATATATTTTGTCGGATCGTAATTGGGCGATGACATAAGGACTGCTGCTCATTGCAGATATCCACAGCAAACCGGCTCAGATCGGTGGTTTCCATCTGCAGTGGTTCACGGCCCTGCTCCAGCCTGGAAAAGAACAGGAGCTGGGTGATCATGTCTTTCATTTTCAGACCCTGGGACTGGATCACTTTCAGGGCTTCCCGGTACTCTTCGGGCCGTTCATCCAGTTCCAGGGAGTATTCACACTGACTCAGGATCACAGAAACCGGTGTACGGAGCTCGTGGGACACATCGGAGGTAAACTGTTTTTCCCGCTGAAATGCTCCTTCCAGCCGGTCAAACATATCGTTATAAGACGATGCAAGCTTGTGAAGCTCATCTCTGCCCGGCGGCAGGTCGATCCGGCGGGACAGTTCGTTTCCGCTGGTGATGGATTCAGCGGTTTCCATGATTTTCTGGACCGGTGCGAAAGAACGGCGGGTGATGATATAGCCGATCAGCACGGAAAGGACGGCCAGGGCAGGAAGCAGATACATGACCAGCTTCATGATGGAAGACAGAAGATGGGTGCCTTCCCGCTGGGAAGCCACGCCGCGGAGCCAGAGACCGTCCAGATTTTCTCCCTGAAGCGGGCGCTCGTAGATATAGTAGCGGTCGCCTTTGTATTTGATGGGGCTTACCTGGGTAAAGGTGAAGATCTGGCTCTGGTTCAGCCGGACCGGACATTCGCCGTAAAGCAGGTTGTTCTCTTTATCGATGAGGCAGGTGTAAACCCCGTTTCTGTAGTCGCAGAAATCATCGTCAATTTCCAGAAAGCCGTCGCCAAAGGAAAGGTACTGGTCGCCTAGTTCAGCTTCCTGACCGGCCAGGGAATTGAGAAATTCGATTTCCTGTGCGTTGGCATCCACCTGGGCGGCAAGCTGCGTTTTGATATCGGTATTGAAGACCGACTGGCTGATGGAAAAGGTGAGGGCCAGGGTGATTCCCACAATGAGAAGGATGGAGAGGGAAAACCAGATCATGATTTTCATCCGTATACTTATGGAGTTTCTCTTCATGGTGCATCCTCCTCGCAGCGCAGTACATAACCGACGCCCCGAACCGTATGGATCAGCTTCGGGGAAAAGCCTTCGTCGATTTTTTTCCGGAGATAACGGATGTAAACGTCGACCACGTTGGTTCCGCCTTCATAGTCGAAATTCCACAGATTGTTTTCGATCTTTTCCCGGGAAAGGACCAGACCCTGATTTCGGATCAGGTATTCCAGCAGGGAAAATTCACGAGCAGACAGACTGATGTTTCTGCCGCTGCGGGTGACCTGGCGGGAAGCGGTGTCCAGGGTCAGGTCGGCCAGTCTGTAAACGCTGCCGGCGGACGGGCTGCCGGCGGATTTTCGGGTCAGCACCCGGATCCGGGCCAGCAGTTCTTCGAAAGAAAAAGGCTTCACCAGGTAGTCGCTGGCTCCAAGGTCCAGTCCGCATACCCGGTCCTCTATGGCATCCCGGGCCGTGAGAAAGAGAACTGGTGTCATGTCTCCCCGATCACGCATCTGTTTCAGCAGGGTGAAGCCATCCTTTTTCGGCATCATCACATCGAAAACAGCGCCATCATAAGAAGCCATGGAAAGATAATCCATGGCTTCTTCTCCGTCAAAACAGCTGTCCACCGCATAGCCTTCGGCAGTGAGCTTTTTCGTAATCAGCTTATTCAGATTTTTTTCATCTTCCGCAACCAGTAAACGCATCTTAACCCTCCGATGTGCTGCCGGGCGTACTTCCCGGCGTATGTTACTTCAGCAGATCCAGAATTTCGTCTTTCTTTCTGTAGCCGATGGCAGTGGTGACCACTTCTCCGTTCTGGAAGATCAGAAGGGTCGGGATGCTCATGACGCCGTAGCGGATGGAAAGCTCTCCTTCTTCATCCACGTTGACTTTGCAGACCTTGATGTCGTCCCGCTCCATGGCAACCTGCTCCACCTCCGGTGCGATCATTTTACATGGGCCGCACCAGGATGCCCAGAAATCTACCAGTACAGGTTTTTCGGACTGTAATACTTCTGCTTCAAAATTGTCTTTTGTAATATTCGTAATCATATGAATTCCTCCTCGTATGCATATCGCGTAGTTCTATATTCATACTATACCCGGAAAGCGGATTTTGAAAAGGGAGAATTCACGGGATGTACATAGATTATAGCGGAAAAAAATGAGAATATAATGAGAGAAATAAAAAAGAGAAAACTCCGCTTTACATTTACGGTAAATCTGTCCATTGAAACAGAAGGGCGGATGTGGTAAAATTATAAGTTGATTTATAGAAAAAAATATGCGGAAAAAGCATGAGAATACGAACAGAAAGAAGCACAGAAAGGACAGGGGTATGCCAAAATTCAGTGTAAAAAAACCGATGACCGTTTTCGTCATTGTGGTCGTAATCATTGCCCTGGGAATCGTGTCCACCCTGAACATGACACCGGATCTGATTCCAAGCATTGATCTTCCTTATGTCGTGGTGATGACCGCTTACCCGGGCGCAACGCCGGAAGAAGTGGAGACTTCCGTGACCAAACCGCTGGAACAGAGTCTGGTCACGCTGGAAAACATTAAGAGTATTCAATCCATCTCCAACGCCAACTATTCTCTCATCATGCTGGAGTTCGAGAACGGATCCAATATGGATACGGCAGTGGTCAATACCCTGCAGAGCGTGGACCTCATCGAGGGATCCTGGGATGAAGGAATCGGATCACCAAATATTCTGAAGATCAATCCAACCATGATGCCGATTGCAGTGGCAGCCGTCAGCATGGAGGGATCCACCACGGAAAAGGTTTCTTCCTTCGTGGAAGATACGCTGATGAATCAGCTGG
>JBJESY010000052.1:0-4826 GCA_051883035.1 Anaerovoracaceae bacterium
GGAGTGTCCTCCTACTCGATTAACGCATAATGAGAAACAATACGGAAGAAATGGAAATTGATTTACTCAGACTGGCCAGGGCGCTTTGGAACCATGTTCTGGTTATTGTGCTGTCTGCAGTCATCTGCGGTGTGATTGCTTTAGGGTTTACCCAGTTTTTCATCACACCGATGTACCGGGCCACGGCCCTGATGTATGTCAACAATAGTTCTATCTCAGTGGGCAGCACCAAGGTCAGCATCAGTGCATCGGATCTGACGGCGGCCCAGAATCTGGTGGATACCTATATCGTTATCCTGAAGAGCCGGACCACGCTGAACGAAGTGATCAAAAAAGCCGAGGTAGACTACACCTATGAAGAACTGTATAAGATGATCAGTTCCGGCTCCGTAAACAATACGGAAATCTTCAATGTGGATGTCACCGGACCGGATCCGGCGGAAGCGGAGCAGATTGCCAATACCATCGCGGAAGTGCTGCCGAATAAGATTTCGGCCATCGTGGATGGAAGTTCGGTACGCATCGTGGACTATGCGGTGCTCCCGGCGAAGAAGGATTCCCCGAGCCTGAGCCGAAACGGCATGATGGGGATTTTGCTGGGGCTGGTGCTCAGCTGTGGTGCCATCATCCTGATGGAACTCTTTGATGAGCTGATTCATGATGAGGATTATCTGATTGAGACGTACCATCTGCCGATTCTGGCGGTGGTGCCGGATCTCCAGTCCACGGAGAAATCTTCGAATTACTATTATAAAGCAACAGACAGTGACAGGAGGAAGAAGCATGCCCAGACGAAAAAAACGGACAGATAGGGTGATCTCGGCCGCCGAACGGCGTAAGATGATCGGCCCGGGGCTGAATTTCGCTGCCGCAGAGGCATATAAGGTGCTGCGGACCAACCTGATGTTCAGTCTGCCGGATGAGAATAAATGCCGGATTATCGGCGTGACCAGTGCGCTGCGGGGCGAGGGCAAGAGTACCACCTCCATCAATCTGGCATATACCATCGCCCAGACCGGGAAAAAGACACTGCTGATGGAAGCAGACATGCGTCTGGGAAACACGGCCCAGAGCCTGGGCATCGCCAGCACCCCGGGTCTTTCCAACCTGCTGGTGGGCATCAACAGCGGCAATGAAGTGCTGCAAAAGTCCGGCCTGCTGGATAATCTTTATGTAATCGCAGCCGGTGATGTACCGCCGAATCCTGCGGAACTGCTGGGTTCCGACCGGATGGACAAGGTGCTGGAAATCATGGCGGAGAATTTCGATTTCATCGTCATCGACCTGCCGCCGGTGACGGCGGTTTCCGATGCTGCCATCGTATCCAAGCTGGTAAACGGCATGGTGGTGGTGGTGCGGCAGGATTACTGTGACAGACAGTCGCTCCACGAGACCATGCGGCAGCTGGAGTTCCTGGGTGTGAAGATTTTGGGTTTTGTTATGACCAATTCTGCCCTGCAGAAGAAGAATTATAAAAAATACGGGAAATACGGCAAGTATGGAAAGTATGCGCAATACGGCGATGGGGAGAGTCAACATGGTTGATTTTCATACCCATATTCTGCCCGGTATCGATGACGGCAGCCGCAGTGTAGAAGAAAGCCTTGCCATGGTGCAGGAAGAAATCCGCCAGCAGGTGGATACCATCTTACTGACGCCTCATTTCTATGCCCATGAGAATTCTCCGCAGCAGTTTCTGCAGCGTCGGAATGCGGCATGGAACCGGATTTCGGAGAAACTGCCGCAGGATGCGCCGGATATGTATCTGGGGGCGGAAGTCCAGTATTTCGAAGGTATCTGCCGGATCGAGGATCTGGAACTGCTTCATCTGGGAGGCGGCCGGATTCTGCTGCTGGAAATGCCCTTCACCCGTTGGTCTCAGCGGGTGCTGCATGATGTGGCAGAGCTGCAGCGGCGGGAAGGCACGGTGGTGCTGCTGGCCCATATCGAGCGGTATCTGAATTTCCAGCCGGCTGAGGCCTGGGAGGATCTGCTGTATCAGGGGGTACTGATGCAGTCCAATGCGTCCTTCTTCCTGAACTGGAAGACCCGTCGGCAGGCCCTGCGTATGCTGCAGGAGGGAAAGATTCATGTGCTGGGTTCTGACTGCCATAACATGAGCAGCAGGCCGCCGCGGCTGGGAGAGGCCATGGACTGGATTGCCGGGAAAGCAGACCGGAGCCTGAAGGCCCGGATGCGGGCGCAGGAAGAGAACATGATAGGGATGATTGCAGAATGAAAAAGAAATATATGATTGCAGGCATCTGTTGCCTGTGTGCCTGTGTGCTTTGCCTGGTTCTGGCATGGGGCGGGCCCCAGGAGGTGTCGGAACCGCCGCTGGTGGAAGAGCCGGAGGAGGAACCGGGAGAACCTTATGTGAGTCCTATCGATTTCGAGAAGCTGCAGAAGGAGAATCCGGACATCTACGGCTGGCTGGAGGTGCCGGACACAAACATCAGCTATCCGGTGCTGCAGCATCCGGAGGATGACACCTATTATCTGGCCCGGGATATCGAGGGCAACTGGAAGGCGGACGGGTCTCTGTTCACAGAGAAAACCTATAACGGAACGGATCTGGAGGATCCGGTGACGGTGATCTACGGCCACCGGATGAATTCGGGAGCCATGTTTGGGAATATGCAGGCCACCTATTCGGATCCGAAGACCTTCGCAACCCATACGGAAGTGATCATGTATCTGCCGGACAAGGAGCTGCACTATACGGTATTTGCAGCATTGCCATATGATAAGATTCATATCTTATATAACTACAATTTCCGCAATGACAGCATCTATCGGAGATTTTTCGATGATGTCTACAGCACCCGGGAGATCGGCGCCAATTTCAATGAGGAAGTGGATGCCGTGGAGCCGGGACAGCGGATTCTGATCCTGTCCACCTGCCTGATGGGAGACCGGTCCCGCAGGTATCTGGTGATGGCAAGATGTGACGAAGATGTGGAAGTGCTATCTTCGGATGGTTCACTTTAGCATAAATTTTTAAGAACAGGAGGAAAAACAATGAGAAAGAAACTGTCCATACTTCTGGCGGTTGCTATGATTCTCTCTCTGTTTACGTTCTCTGCGTACGGTGCTGAATTCACACCGAGTGCAGAAGCGAAAGACGCACCGGGAATCACCGTTGTTGTCGACCAGAATGGCGACAAGGCGGCAGCAATCGTCTATGACAGCGAAGGCAACGAAGTTGGCTCCATTCCGGTTGGTTCTCTGCTGGTGACTGCCATTAATGACGCTTCATTCTTACCTGCTGATCTGCAGGAAAAGATGGATAATGCGTACGAGCAGATTCAGTCTGTAGACAGCCTGGATGAACTGACTTCCGATCTGAAGTTATCCAAGGAAGATACTGCTGCCGGCGTGAAACTGGAAAATCTGGTTGTTCGTGACCTGATCGATGTTTCCCTGACCGGTGATTTCGCAGACTACCTGGATGGCAGCAACAGCATCACCATCGTATTTAAGCTGGGCGTAAAGCAGGGCGAATTCTTAAAGGTGCTGCATAACTACGAAGACGATCAGTGGGAAGTCATCCCTGATGACATGGTGGAAGTATATGCCAACGGCGACGTAGCTGTAACCTTCACCAGTCTGTCCCCGGTTGCATTCGTCGTTGACGGTTCCGAAAATGCCGGTGCCGGCATCGGCGGTGCAGA
This sequence comes from Anaerovoracaceae bacterium, assembly GCA_051883035.1. Lineage (GTDB taxonomy): Bacteria > Bacillota > Clostridia > Peptostreptococcales > Anaerovoracaceae > RGIG7179. The sequence continues at coordinate 3,675 of JBJESY010000052.1, forward strand.
CGCACCGACTTCTCCGCAGACCGGCGAAGGGTTCCCTATGGAACTGCTGGCCGCTCTGGGATTCGGACTGGCTGCTGTTTTCTGCTTCGCATCTGCCCGCAGAAAACAGGAAAACTAATCGAAACTGAGCAGAAAGGAGGCAGACTCAGATGACGAATCAAAAGAAACGGAAGCTGGCAGTCTGCTTCCTGTGTGCAGTGGGCGTGTTGATGTGCGGCCTGTTTTTCCTGCAGCAGCGGGGAGACGGGCAGCACATTGATGCTTCTGCGGATGCGTACGAAAATGAGACGGAAGGACTGACCTTTTACGACGGCGCATGGTATGCGCCGAAAGAGGATCTGGATACCATCCTGATTCTGGGTCTGGATAAATTCCAGAACGCAGAAGATGCAGAAGGCTACCGGAATGACCAGCAGTCGGATTTCCTGCTGCTGCTGGTGATGGACCGGGCAGAAAAGACCTGCAGCATTCTTCACATCAACCGGGATACCATGACGGAGATTCCCATCTTAGGAGTGACCGGCAGCGGAGCAGGATCGATGCAGGGACAGCTGGCCCTGGCTCATACCTACGGCAGCGGTCAGTCGGACAGCTGCATCAATACCCTGGAAGCGGTGTCCAATCTGCTGTACGGCATGAAGATTGACCACTATGTATCCATGACCATGGATGCGGTGGCCATCATCAACGACCTGACCGGCGGTGTCACGGTCCACATCGAGGACGATTTCTCCGGAGAGGATCCGTCGCTGGTACAGGGACAGGATGTTTGCCTGACCGGAGACCAGGCTCTGACCTATGTGCGGGCAAGGGGCGGCATGGAAGACAGCAGCAATCTGGCCCGGATGGAACGGCAGAGACAGTATCTGACGGCCCTGTATGAACAGGTGAAGAAATGCACCCAGGCTGATGAAAACTTCCTGGTGAAGACCATTACCAAGATCAACGGATATCTGGTGTCGGACTGCACCGTAAACCAGATGGCGGAACTGGGGGAAGCCATCGAAACCTGTGAAATCTCCGATATCCAGCCGCTGGATGGAGAAGCGGTGAAAGGGGAAGAATTCATGGAGTTCTATGTGGATGAAACTTCCCTGCAGAAGACGGTCATGGAATTGTTCTATGAAGTGGTGGAGGATGCTCCAGACGAAG
>JBJESY010000053.1:0-4818 GCA_051883035.1 Anaerovoracaceae bacterium
GCAGCTGATTTGTAATCAGCAGGTTGGGGGTTCGATTCCCTCCACCAGCTCCAATATATGCCCAGATAGCTCAGTAGGTAGAGCAGGGGACTGAAAATCCCCGTGTCCTTGGTTCAATTCCGAGTCTGGGCACCATTTATTTCAAAGCAGCCTTTCGCCGACTTAGTCCGAAGGGTTGTTTTTTTCTTCACTATTCTGCAGATAATAAGAGCGGACAATATGATAGGAACCTGCAAAAAATCTAAAAAAGGGATTGACGGCGGTTCATGGGTGAAGTAATCTATAATAGCGATTCGATTGAATACGGAATTTCAGTATAAAAAAGGGGTAAGTAAAAGATGATTTTCAGCAGTTCAGTGTTTTTACTGGCATTTCTGACAGTGACGCTTCTTGCGTATTTTCTGGTTCCTGCACGGTTTATTTCTGCACGGAACGGGGTTCTGCTGGCAGCCAGTCTGTTCTTTTACGGCTGGGGAGAACCGAAGTATATTCTTGTGATGGTATTTTCCATCCTGTTCAATTATTTCCTTGCGCTTGCTATTGAAAAGCGGCCTTCGGGAGGGCTTCTGGCGGTAACTGTCGCAGGAAACCTGCTGATCCTGGGCTTCTTTAAATATACAGATTTCCTGATTTCTACGATCAACGGTATTTTTGGCGGCAGTCTGAGTCTGCTGCATATTGCGCTGCCTATCGGGATTTCTTTCTATACGTTTCAGACCATGTCTTATGTGATCGATGTATACCGGGGTAAAGTGAAAGCGCAGCATGATTTACTGGCGTTCGCTACCTATGTGACCCTGTTCCCGCAGCTGATTGCAGGACCGATCGTCCGCTACAGTGATGTGGCAGTGCAGCTGAAAGACCGCCGCAGCGATACAGCGCAGATTGCTGAGGGTATTCAGCGATTTGCAGTGGGGTTTGCGAAAAAAGTATTATTGGCCAATCAGGTCTATATCATCTGGAAAGAGATCTCTGCCATGGATTCGCCATCCGCGGCAGCTGCCTGGCTGGGCGCCATTGCTTTTACCTTCCAGATTTATTTTGATTTCAGCGGTTACAGTGATATGGCCATTGGCCTCGGGAAGATATTCGGCTTTGACTACCTGGAAAACTTCAACTATCCATATATTTCAAAGAGTATCACAGAATTCTGGAGGCGGTGGCATATGTCGCTGAGTTCCTGGTTCAAGGAATATGTATATGTACCGCTGGGCGGCAATCGGAAGGGTCTGCCTCGCCAGCTGCTGAATATTGCCATCGTCTGGGCCCTGACCGGTCTGTGGCATGGTGCCAGCTGGAACTTCGTGGCATGGGGTGTATATTTCGGTGTGATCCTGATCATCGAAAAACTGTTTCTGCTGCGGATTCTGGAAAAGGTGCCTGCATGTGTCAGCCACCTTTATGCGCTGGTTTTCATCGTCTGCGGCTGGGTCATTTTCGCCATCGAAGACCTGGGACAGGTGGGGACGTATTTTTCCATGATGTTCGGTGCATCCGGCCATCTGACAGATGATGCGTTCTGGTATTACGTGACCAGCCGGATCTGGCTGCTGGCTGCCTGTGTCATCGGTTCGACGCATCTGCCGGCAAAAATCGCAGCGCTGGTCCGTGAAAAGATGTCGGGCCGTGAGATTTTGCTGGGTGTGACGGAATCTGCAGGATTTCTGGTGCTTATGGTATTTTCCATTGCGTTTCTGGTGAGCGGGTCGTATAATCCGTTCCTGTATTTCAGATTTTAGGGGGGTGCGGAGATGAAAAAAAACAATCTGATTTTAATTTCTGTTTCCGCAGTCCTGCTGCTGGCGCTTTCCATCGGTACACTTGTGACACCGGATGTGGACTTTTCTCCCAACGAAAACCGGTATCTGCAGAAAGTACCGAAACTCACTGCCGAAAACATTCTCAGCGGCCAGTTTTCGGAGGATGCGGAAAGCTATCTTTCGGATCAGATTATCGGCAGGGAATCCTGGGTTCAGCTGAAAGGCATGACGGAGGCTTCTCTCGGGGTACGTGATATGAACGGAATCTATCTCTGCGAAGATGGCCGGGCTGTGGAACGAATCACGGAGGAAGATTTCGACTGGAATCAGTATGTCCGCAATTTGAATCAGCTGGCACAGGTCCGGGATGATACAGGAATTCCCATGGATGTGCTGATCGTTCCGTCTGCAGCTTCCATTTATGAAGATACGTTGCCGGAACATGCACTGCGGTTTGATGAAGAAAAGGCATTCGAGAAGGCCGAAGCCATTCTGGGAGACAGCCTCATCGATCTGCGGCAGACTCTGAAAGAAGGGACTTTGGAAGACGGCGTCTTTTTCAAAAGCGATCACCACTGGACCAACTACGGCGCTTTCCTCGGGTATAAAGCATGGATGTCACATCTGGGTGTGGATGCTTCTCCGCTGACTTACGATATGACGGAGCCTGAACTGCTTTCCGATGATTTCCACGGAACGCTGTACTCCAAGGTTCTGCTGAATACGCTGGGTACCGATACGATCCTGGTGCCGGCATATTCCCGCCGGGCGGAGTGCACAGTTGAAATCGAAGGAGAAAGGTATGACTCGATCTATTTTGACCAGAAACTGGAGGAAAAAGATAAATATGCCGTTTACTTCGGCGGAAACTATGACCGGGTGGACATCACCTGTATGGAGGGAGACGGTGCAGTTTTGATGATCAAGGACTCCTTCGCCAACTCCTTCGTGCCGTACCTGATGGGAGATTACGAGCATATCACCATGGTGGATCCGCGCTACTTCCGTGAGGATGTGATCTCACTGGCTTCCGGCTGCGACCGGATCGTGGTGATCTACAGCATAAAGGATCTGGCGGAGCAGAAGATGAACCTGGCTTCGTCGCTGGTGAAGTAAAACGCAAAAAACGTAGAATAAGGAATCTATTGAGCGGGTGTCGCACGGATGCGATGCCCGTTTTTTATTTTGTCGCGGCAGGTGACACTGCCTCTTTACTATTTCCGTATATTTCGCTATAATTGATTTAATATGTCATACTTATCGTATTGTAAGATATCGTGACTTTTGGGAATGAGGGGGAGATTGTATGTGTTTCAGAGAAAATTTGACCAGATTACGGCTTGAAAAACACCTGACACAGATGGATTTCGCGGAAAAGACAGGGGTGAGTTTAGATGTAGTTGTTCAGTGGGAGAATGGAGATGCAGAGCCTCCAATTAAGGATTTGCTTTCCATTTCCGATGCATTGGGTGTCAGTGTGGACGAATTGCTGGGAAAGACAGAAACTGCAGCAGAGTCGTCGGCAGAAGCTGATACTGAACCAGCAGGCGAATCAGAATACTGTCCATGCTGTGGGAGAGAAGTAAAAGGGAGCCTGTGCCTTGCCTGCGAATTCCCGATGACAGGTTATCAGGATAAGGGACCTCGATATGCAATGATAAGTATTGCGGAGAATGGTGCTGATTATTATGATTCAAAAGCTGAGCTGATCAAATACTGCGGCATCACTGATGAAGAAAAGATAAAATGCTTATATGATACGACGAAACGACAGGTTCTGAAGAGAAATCTGTCCGATGTGGCTGCTCGCTGGATTGCAGCCCGGATCAATCCGAAACTGTTTACACTGCACATCGTGGAGGATCAGGGAGAACCGGACGAAAAACTGGTGCCAAAAGAGGATGCGATGGAAATTCCGGTGTACGTATATAAGAAAGATAACAGTATCGGTATCGGCGGCATTATTCTCATTGTTGTGCTGACCGTTATCGTGCTGTCCTTCCTGTGATGAAGCGTTTGTATGTACTGCTGAGTCTGAGCGGACTGTATGCACTGAACCGGTTTCTTCTGATTCCGGGGCTGGGACGTATCGCGGAACAGATGCAGGCAGCAGAAGCACTGTACCGGCTCTTTGCCAGCTATGGAGCGGATATTTTGGCCGGAGCATGGATTCTCTGTTTTCTGAATCTGCTTCTTGTCTGGTCAGGATGCGAAACGATTCGCCGCATGATGCCGGCAGTATTATTTGTTTTAGGATGCGGAATCTTCTGGGAATATATCACGCCACTGTATTTAAGCAGGTCGGTTGCGGATCCATGGGATATCGCGGCGTATTTACTTGGCGGGTGTATCTATATGGTAATTGAAAAACGATATTCTGAAAGGAGATGGAAATCGTGATTGTAAGAAATCTGGAAACACCTGCTCTGGTCATTGACCGGCAGGAAATGGAGAAGAATCTGCAGAGGATGAACGGGCTGCTGGAGGGAACCGGCCTGAAGCTGCGGCCCCATTACAAAACACATAAATCGCCGGTCATCGCCCGGATGCAGCTGGAGCACGGTTCCTGCGGGATTACATGCTCCAAACTATCGGAGGCAGAAGATCTGGCCAATGCAGGAATCGAAGATATCCTGATTGCCAATCAGGTGGTGCAGCCGTCGAAGATCTCCAGGCTGGCACATCTGGCAGGTCGATGCCGTCTGACGGTCTGCGTGGATCAGGAGGAAAATATCAGAGCACTTTCTGCGGCTGCGGTTCTGGCAGGTACGCATATCCACTGCTATGTGGAGCTGGATATCGGGATGAACCGGTGCGGTGTGACGACGTTTGAAGCGTTTTACCGTCTGGCGGCCCTGTTGGAAGAATTGCCGGGAGTAAGCTACGACGGTGTGCAGGCCTATGCCGGAAACCTGGCCCACGAATATGACAAAGAAAAAAGAGAAGCTGCCACTGCGGCCAACGAAAAACGGCTTGAGGAGCTGCTGGCTTATCTTTCGAAGAGAGGCATCGAGAGCCGTGAGGTCAGCGGAGGAAGCACCGGCACTGTGGCACTGAA
>JBJESY010000054.1:0-4796 GCA_051883035.1 Anaerovoracaceae bacterium
TGGAAAAACCCGGCGTAATGATACCGATCAGCGAGGTGATGACGGTGGTAATGACCACCAGCACATAGGCTGCACCGGTTCCGGTCAGTTTCTTTTTCGCGAAGCCCAGAATGCTCTTCGGCTTTCCGCTGGGTACAAAGTCCTCTCCCGGCTCAAACATCATACACACACCCGTGAACGACTTGTCGAAGGTGTCCATCGAGACGGTATAGGTGCCCTTGGCAGGGTCGTTAATGACAGCCTTATCTCCACGGAAACCGCAGAGCACGACGAAGTGGTTGAAATTCCAATGGATGATGCATGGAAACTTTCCCTTTTTCCGGAGGGATTCCGGCTCATACCGATAGCCCTGGGCGATCAGTCCGTAACTTCTGGCGGCTTTCAGAATGTTGCTGGCTTTGGAGCCGTCCCGGGAAACGCCGCAGTCGCAGCGCACCTGCTCCAGAGGTATATATTTTCCATAATATGCCAGTATCATGGTCAGAGAAGCCGCGCCGCATTCCAGCGCTTCCAGCTGGATCACAACGGGAACCTTAGCCACTCCCTGCGTGACGGGCTTTTTCAGAGAATTCTCTTTCATAGGCCGTTACCTCACTGGATCACAAAGGAGATGGGATGTATGGTGCCTACCGTCATTTCCGCCGGATAAACTCCGTCCGAAAGCCCCGGCACATGGATCTGGGCCACATAACAGAAATCCCCCGCGGAGAAACCGCACAGAGAAAGGAAATAGGAATCCACCGTTTCATTCAGCTGGATCGGTGTTTCGGAAATCTGCGTCACAGTTCCCTGCACGCCATCAACCGTGACCGTCATGCCCGGCTCCAGCTGTGAAGCATCCTCTTCACTGACACAGCAAACAGCGCTGCCGTCCTGCACCACTGCTCCGGTGCTGACAGTGAATGGGATACTTCCGAAGATGCCCCAGACAATCACGCCCACAAGCAGCAGAACCACGGCTGCTAAAATAAGCCATACGCCGGGGGTTGCCACCCGTATGTATTCATTAAGCTGATCCGGCGATTTCAGCCGATCGATGCTTGTTTTCCGAAATACCGTCTGTTCCATATGCGTTCCTCCAATATTTGCGATCCCCTGAGAAATCATTCTTCAATGGTAAGAAAATCCACAAACCCGGTTACGTCAAAGACTTCCATGATCGTCTGATTCACATGGCGAACCCGCATTTCTCCCTGGCGATTCATGACTTTATAGGCAGAAAGCAGCACCCGGAGACCGGAGGATGAAATATAATCCAGTTTCTCAAAGTCAAAGATCAGACTGGTAACACCGGAAATGGAGCTCTTGAGTTCTGCTTCAAGCATCGGCGAAGTTGTGGTATCCAGACGGCCCTCCAGAGACAATGTCAATTCTGAGCCATTCTCGTTTTTCATGATATTCATAGTAGAAACCTCCCTCTCATTTATTGTATTATATCATTTCAGTTTCGAATTTCATATTCTCTTTTCAATTTTCAAAATATTTTTTCCCGACTCCCAGGAATAGGAAACACGGTCCATGATTTTCCGGACCATATAAATTCCCAGTCCTCCGATTGGGCGATCCTCTGCGGGCAGGGTCATATCCGGGTCTTCATGGGACAGCGGATCGTAAGGGGTACCGCCATCGATGAATGTCAGGATCACCGCGGGCGGTTCCTCTGCAGCCTCCACCTGCACCGTGACCGTACCCGCATCGATACCTGCGTCCGTTCCTGCGGCCGCACCTGTGACCGCATCCGTCGGGTACGCATAGTATGCGATGTTGCTGAACACTTCGTCTACCGCAATATCAATCTGCATCTGCGCGCGCAGCGGACAGGACAGTTCCTCCAGGCACCCATCCACGAATGCAATGACGGATTCCAGATTTTCGACCGCCGCATTTACAGTCATCTCGCGTTTGAACATGAGATACGCCTCCTTCCCGGACTATCCGCGGTATTCCAGACACAGCATGGTCAGATCATCAAACTGGGAAGCCTCTCCAACGAAGGCATCCACATCCGCCTTTACGGCTTTCAGAAGGGTTTCCGGGCTTGCTCCCGCATTCTGATTTAAGGCAGCCTGCAGGCGCTCACCGCCGTAGAGCTCATTTTCCCCATTGGTGGCTTCCGTTACACCATCGGTATAGAGGAAAATCCGGTCGCCGGGCGCCAGCTGCAGGCTGCCTTCCGGATAACGCAGATTCTCCATGCCGGCCAGAACAAACCCCCGTCTTCCCTTATAGTGCTCGAAATCGCCATCCTGCCTGCACAGGTAAGGCTGCTCGTGTCCTGCGTTGACGAAGCGAAACTCTCCCGTCACCAGATCCAGAACCCCCTCAAATGCGGTGATGAACAGTTCCTCACTGTTGGAACTGCAAAGCATGTTGTTGACCTGGTTGAATACCTCCCCCAGTGAAAGATCCGGCTTGGTATGATCCTTAATCAGCGTCTTGCCGATGACCATGAACAAGGCCGCCGGAACCCCCTTGCCGGACACATCGGCCATGACCACCGCCAGATGGGTATCATCCACCATGAAGAAATCGTAGAAGTCACCGCCTACTTCTTTGGCAGGATTCATCGAGGCATAAATATCAAATTCTTCCCGATCCGGGAAGGCAGGGAAAATGCAGGGCAGCATATCCGCCTGTATCTTTGTCGCAAGGGACAGTTCCGTGCCGATGCGTTCCTTCTCCCGCGTCTCCTCCAGCAGATTTTTCATGTACTGTTTCAGGTCCGAGGCCATGGTCACAAGGGATTCCGAAAGCGCCTGAATTTCGTCACCGGATTGGATACCGGGGTCTTCAAACCGGATCCGTTCCGGATCACTCTGACCATGACTGCTGTCCACGAACTGCTCCGCTGCCTTCTGGATGTCGGAGATGGGAGCAACCACCCGCTTACCCAGCCAGCGGTAAATTCCGGTAAGGAAAATACCCACCAGAATCACCATACCGACAAGGATTGTCACCGCGTAACCCAGGAGCACATTCCATATTTCATTGATGGAAATATCTACCGCCAGAACGGCCACATGGTCACCGGCAGTATTGCACACCGGGATAAGGCCGGTATAGTCGTGACCAAACTCCGTCCGGTTGCTGAAATAGGAGATTTCGTCCTGCGGATTTTCCATGCTGGCAAGATATTTTGCCGCCACCTCCGGAGAGTAGGAATCCCCCGTCAGACCACCCAGCTGCGGCAGGGTATCCGCCTCGAACTGCTTTTCGTAATCGGTGGCACCTGCCATGACATCCATCATGTTGTCCCGGTCCGCAGTACTCAGGGGCTTCACGATATAGATGTACTCGATCTCATGAGTTTCCTTGATCCGATCCAGCACCTGCTGGGTCTTTTCGTATTGGTCGGACTTCTGATCCGTTTCCATGCACCGGGCCAGATCGTCGCCATCAATCTCCGTCATGGCATAGTGCAGGATGCCGGCCATATAGCTTTCATATTTTGTCATCATCCCCCGGTAATAATTCACAGCCCCCAGTGCACCCATGATGAAGCACAGGAAAATGCTGAATACCGCACAGCCCATCAGAATGGTTCTGCCTAAGGGACGTCTATTCGTTCTTTTTCTGTCCATTGCCTGACTCCTTTCCGCAAAGAAGAAAATGCAGGAACCCGCATCCGGCGATCAACCCGCAAAACGTGCCCACTGCAGGTGCAAGCCGTGCCGACGCCATCAGCCTGCCGAACACCACCGGCCCCAGAGATTCTCCGATATTCTCCGAAAAATTGTAGATACCCATGGCTTTGTCCTCGCCGTACTGCCTTGTCCGTTCCAGACGCAGATAATATGTCTGCTGTACCGGCTTTCCGAAGGCTCCGCTGATGCCCATCAGCAGAAGGGCGGCAATCATGCCGACCATATCAGGACGGGCGATATACAGCAGCAGGGCGGCAACATTCAGCCCCAGAGCAGCGTACATTCCATATTTTCCCGCCTTCCCGGTCATCCACCGGCTCATGGAATCCGTGCCCAGCACCGCCACCTGAGAATACAGCATGATCAGCAGAGAGCAAATGGTCTCACTGTAACCCATCTGGTCGCAGAACAGCGGAACATAGTAAAACACGAAGCTTCCGAAAATAATGTAAGGATTCTGAATCAGGGCTATAAAACCGAGAACCTGCCGATTCCCCAGAAATTTTCCGAGGGAAATGTCGGAAACCGGTTCTGCCTGAACATCTTTTTCAACCTGCAGCATCCCTTCCATCTGCCGCACCAGAACCCTGGTAAGCACCAGCATGCTGAGCCAGACCAGCGCCACAATGCCAAACACCTGCTGCTGTCCCAGCGATACTGCCAGCAGAGAGCCAAGAATCATGCCGAAATTGATGCCTGACAGGCAGGCTCCGTTGTAGGTGCTCAGTCCCCAGGTGCGGTTGATCTCGTCTTTGATGTAGGTCAGCATCACATAAACCGCGTTGGTAATCAGGCCCACACCGATGCCGTCCAGCACCAGTCCCACGCAAATGAAGACAAATTCCGGCCGCAGAAAGATCAGCAGATTACCCGCCAGGGAGCAAAGCGCAGAAGCTTCCAGAATTCTCCGCAGGCCATGCTTTTGAATCAGGCCGGCACAGAACAGGGACATAACGCCGATGAGGAAGATGTTCACCGTGACAGGCAGCGCACCTGCCAGCTCCCGCAGGGCCTGCGGGAAGATTTCAGCCTTCCGCAGCAGATACACCGGCAGGAAGGTAGCGGTCATATTATAGGCCGCAAACACCAGAAATACCAGCAGACGAATCAGATGCCCCGGCACCACATCTTCTTCCCCGGCAGAAAGATTTT
>JBJESY010000055.1:0-4769 GCA_051883035.1 Anaerovoracaceae bacterium
CAGATTCAAATCATATTACATCAAAATTGCTTTTCCAAAAGCAATTTTATGGATATTTTTCTTTGTTTTTACATTTTTTATTACAATTAAAAGTCCTACCATGACGCAAATGCTGTCCCTCGCTCTTATTTTGCGTCATTTTTGTGTGTCAGAAGCTCAGCCGGTCTCCCAACAATGAGAGACTTCATCAATTTGCGGCCTTCCCGACCGCAAGGCGCTCCACGGAGCGGCCTCTGGAAAGCTGCAGAATATATGCTTCAGTACATTTCTAATATTTCGCAAACAGACTCCGGCTTTTTTCTTCATCACCGTAGACTTTCCACAGGCCGGCACATTTACACCCCTCGCCGCCGTTTTCGATGAAGCCGCAGACGTCTTCCGGCGGATAGCTGAGAAAAAGACCGATTTCATGTGGGAATTCCCCACTTTCCGCAATCCGCCGGATCAGACGCAATACGCAGAGCGATGGATTGGGGGCCGCATAGCCTCTTTCCTGAAGTAGTCTGCTGGCCGTATGATCCTGCAGATCTACGGATAACCTGGATGGGCGAAACACATAGATCAGACCCCTGTTTTTACAAAATCGAAGCGGCAGCAACCGCAGACCTTTTTTGCCAAGAATCCGGTTCCACCGGCGCAGGCTGATGCGCATCGATTCCTCATCCGCAAACTCACAGCTGAAAAGATTCCTTGTTTTCAGCCCAGCCAGTGTAGGCGCACAATGGCGCACAAGCATTTCCTCCGACATGCTTCTCCCTCCCTTCGTATGCATGCCTCGTTTTCATGCCCTATATGCGTGCATGTTCTTCCAGGATAGTTCTCAGTGCAGCCATGGAACTGCTGTGAGAACGTGCTATTTTGATATTTTGGGCCGCTGCATCACTGAGCGCTCTGCGGATCATCTTGTGGGATACCGTGCTGGTAAACAATACGAGAAGATCCGGTGATCCGATATTCTTCAGACCGTTGGACATTTTCGGATAAACCTTCACCTTACATTTATACTGGCTGCACAGTTCCTTATACTGGCGCGTCATACATTCATTTCCGCCTACAATCACTACACTCATCAAAATCCCCCTCTCCAAACCATTGGTTAGTTGTGTATAACCAATGGTTTTTAAACAAGGAGGTACAGGCTGCAATATCCTGCACCTCCCGGCCGTATTCAATACGATTCAATTCTATTTTATTCTGTTTTATTCCGTCTTATGGCACATGCTGCTTGCGGAACAGCCGCCGCAGGAACAGCCGCAGGAGCAGCTGCTCCTGCCCTTCTTTCTATTATAGATACCGCGCCCGACAACGGCAGCGAATACTGCCGCCACCAGACCGGCAACGATACATGTGGACAAATTCATTTTCACTACCCCCTTCTATTTCGATACCGTCCTTATTTCGATACCGGCATTTATTTCTGTGCTGCCACAGGCTTACCGCATACCGCATTCTCATCATACTTATTCGGCCGAAGCAGCATATAGAGCATGAATACCAGAACCAGTGCTGCGGCCAGAGTTCCGATAATGCTGCCGGAGCCGACAAACCAGGCACCGAACTGATACACTATCAGCGAGACGGCATAAGCGAAGATGCACATGTAGCCGATGGCACCCAAGGACCACTTCCAGTTGTTCATTTCCCTGCGGATGGCACCCATGGCAGCGAAGCAAGGTGCACAGAGCAGGTTGAAGATGAGGAAGGAGAATCCAGCCAGCTGGCTTCCTCCGAAAAACTCCTGTCCGATGACAGCCAGACCTGCAGAATCCATGGAATCCACCATCTCGAAAGCCAGGTCCCCGTCTGCCATGGAGGACAGAGAGCCGAATACACCGACCACTTCCTCTTTGGCCACCAGCCCCAGAACCGTTGCCACCGCCGCCTGCCAGTTTCCGAAGCCCAGCGGTTTGAAAATCCATGCGATTCTGCCGCCCATGACAGCCAGAATGGAAGCGCCACCGTTTTCTTCGGTGATGTAATGGAATCCGTTTTTAAAAGACAGACTGTTCAGCACCCAGATAATGATGCTGGCTGCCACGATTACCGTACCGGCACGCTTGATGAAGGACCAGCCCCGTTCCCAGGTCGCCCGGAGAATATTTCCTGCAACCGGTGCGTGATAGGCAGGAAGCTCCATCACAAACGGTGCCGGATCTCCTGCGAAGGCCCTGGTCTTTTTCAGCATAATGCCGGAAAGAATCACTGCTGCCACACCGATGAAGTAGGCCGCCGTTGCAATCATGGCACTGCCTCCAAACAGGGCAGCTGCAATCAGTCCCACAATGGGCATCTTCGCTCCGCATGGAATGAAACAGGTGGTCATGATGGTCATCTTTCTGTCACGATCCTGCTCTATGGTCCGGGATGCCATGACACCCGGAACCCCGCAGCCCGTCGCCACCAGCATAGGGATAAAGCTTTTGCCGGACAGGCCGAATTTCCGGAAGATCCGGTCCATGATAAAGGCGACACGGGCCATGTACCCGCAGTCCTCCAGCATAGAAAGCAGCAGGAACAAAATCAGCATCTGCGGGACGAAGCCCAGCACAGCCCCTACGCCGCCCACGATTCCATCTGCAATCAAGCTGACGAGCCAGTCGGCACAGCCCATCCTCTCCAGCCCGGAAGTCACCGCCGGCACAATGGTTTCCCCAAACAACGTGTCATTCATGAATCCCACCGTCCAGTTGCCGATGGTGCCGATGGAAATGGTGTATACCAGCCACATGACAGCGATAAAAATCGGCAGTGCTAGGATCCGGTTGGTCACAATCCGGTCGATGCGATCCGATGCCGACATCTGCCCTGCAGATTTTTTCCTGCAGCAACCCTTCATCAGTTTCCCGATATAGATGTACCGTTCGTTGGTAATGATGCTTTCCGCATCATCATCCATCTCCGCCTCCGCCGCGGCGATATCTGATTCGATATGCGCCAGCACAGACGAATCCAGCTCCAGCAGTTTCAGAACCCGTTCATCCCGCTCGAACAGTTTCACCGCATACCATCTTTGCTGCTCTTCCGGGAGTCCATGAACCGCCGCCTCCTCAATGTGGGCCAGCGCATGCTCTACAGTGCCCGAAAACGCGTGCAATGGAACCGGTTTTCCCGAAGTCGCTGCCGCAATGGCCGCTTCCGCCGCTTCCTGAATTCCATCCCCCTTCAGCGCAGAAATCTCCAGAACTGTGCATCCCAGCTCCATGGCCAGCTGCTCCGTCCGAATCTGATCTCCGTTCTTTTTCACCACATCCATCATGTTGATGGCAACCACGAGAGGGATCCCCAGCTCCGCAAGCTGGGTGGTCAGATACAGGTTCCTCTCCAGGTTGGTTCCGTCCACGATGTTCAGAATCGCATCCGGCCGTTCTCCGATCAGATAATTTCTTGCCACCACTTCTTCCAGCGTATAGGGCGAAAGGGAGTAAATCCCCGGCAGGTCCGTCACCACCACATCTCCGTGCTTTTTCAGTTTTCCCTCTTTTTTCTCGACGGTTACGCCCGGCCAGTTTCCCACATATTGATTCGATCCGGTCAAGGCGTTAAACAGCGTCGTCTTGCCGCAGTTGGGATTTCCGGCAAGTGCTATTCTGATGCCCATGTTCTGTCCTCACTTTCTTGTTAGTCTATTCTAACCACTTCGCAAAATATACAGGGCAGACTCTGCCCCTTTTCTCACTTCCGGCATTTACCGGACTTCTATCATTTCCGCATCCGCTTTGCGCAGTGAGAGTTCGTAGCCACGCACCGTAATCTCCACCGGATCCCCCAGAGGCGCAACCTTTCGTACGTATGCTTCCGTTCCCTTTGTCAGCCCCATATCCATGATTCTGCGCTTTACCGCACCTTCCCCGTGGAGTTTCACCACCGTAGCCGTCTCGCCGACCCGGACATCTTTTAATGTTTTCATTTCTTTTTCCTCCTCACACCATGTTCTCGTTATACCATGATTTTCTGCGCCATTTCCCGGCTGATGGCCACTCGCGCATCCTTCACGTTCACAATCAGGTTTCCTCCGATGGTACTGATCACCGTCACCCTTCCGCCCGGCACGAAACCCAGGTTCTCCAGATGACGTTTTACCTCCGGCTTTCCGCCCACTTTCCGGATCAGGTTCTCTTCTCCCGTCTGCACAAATGTCAGCGGCATCATAATCTCCCTTCTTTCTGTCAAATATTACACTGTTCCGGATGTCTGCCTCCGTAACGCCCTTAGTTAGTTTCATCTAACCGTTATCCTGAAAAAATGGTTAGTTTTCGCTAACCATGGGATTATATTACTCCCCCATGACACATTTGTCAAGAGGGAATTTTCAAAAAATCTGATATTCTTCTCACGGGAGGAAGCTCAGCTGCTCTCCGCCTTCCTTTTCCTCAAACCGCTGCAGATCTGCGAAAACCCGGTTCGGTTCGCACAGAATCCCATATCTTCCGCAGGTTGCCCTCACCATGGCAGACAGCTGCCGGTCGTTCCTGCTGGCTGCCACATAGCTGCTTCCAAACTCCTTCATGTATTGTTCCTTCATGCCCGGAAAATGGCGATCCAGCTGCTGATAAAAGTATTCCCGGTTTCCTTCGCGAAGCGTCACACCGGCTCCGAACCACAGAATCCCACTGACACCGGCATCCACGCAGCACTCCAGAAGGGCCTGCAGGTTTGCCTTTGTGTCGTTGATATGCGGCAAGATGGGCGTCAGCCATACGACCGTAGGGATCCCTGCATTCTGAAGCTCCTTCAGGACCTGAAAACGCCGGGACGTGGGACAAACGCCG
>JBJESY010000056.1:0-4750 GCA_051883035.1 Anaerovoracaceae bacterium
AATACCAAGATCCGCATGGTTCTGGACGAAGCCACCGATCCGTGGGGCATCAAGATCAACCGTGTGGAAGTAAAGAACATCACCCCGCCTCGTGACATTCAGGTTGCCATGGAAAAGCAGATGCGTGCAGAGCGTGAACGGCGTGAAGCCATCCTGATTGCAGAGGGTGAAAAGAAGTCCAAGGTTCTGATTGCAGAAGGTCAGAAGGAAGCGGCCATCCTGCAGGCAGAAGCTGATAAGCAGGCAGCCATCCTGGCAGCGGAAGCCACCAAGCAGAAGGCCATCAAGGAAGCCGAAGGTCAGTCCGAAGCCATCCTGATGATCAATAAGGCGACTGCCGACGGTCTGAAGATGATCAAGGAAGCCGGTGCCGATGAAGCCGTCATCAAGCTGAAGAGTCTGGAAGCCTTCCAGAAGGCGGCCGACGGACAGTCCACCAAGATCATCATCCCGTCCGAAATTCAGGGTCTGGCCGGCCTGGCCACCTCTGTGAAGGAACTGGTGAAGGAATAAGCTTTATATAAAAATCAATCGTAAGCCGTATGTCTCGATGGGCATGCGGCTTTTTCCTATCACTCTCCCCTTGCGTCGTCTGCTTTATTATAGTAAAATATAGGAAAGTATGCCCTGCTGAAAGGCAGCGGCTTTCACAGGAGGCCATTATATGTCGAAAGAAAAAGTAATGCCTGCAGGCCTGCCCTTCCTATCTGCAGGTGCTGTATGGTTTGTTCTGGCACTGATCCTGCCGGTATATAAAGTCTGGGCGCTGATTGTCTGCATCATCGCAGCCGCTGCTGTGGTGATTTTGCTCAGCCGCAAGCGTGCTGCCCAGATCGCCAAGCTGCCGCCGGCACCGACCGTAAAAGTCCGGGCCGAGGAACTGGCAAAGAAGCTGGACGTCTGCAGAGTCCAGCTCACCGAGCAGGCCGGAAGACTGAAGGATTCCTCTGTTGCAGCGACTGTACGGTCCCTGGCGAAAACCCTGGACCTGATCGCCGACGAAGTGGAGCGGGATCCGAAGGATAGAAACAAGGTCCGCAAGCTGGCCAATCATTATGCTGCCATGCTGACCGGTCTGACGGAAAAGTACATCCAGCTGGAGGCGCAGACCTCAGCTGTTTCCGAAGGCGAAAACATCAGCGGCGCCATGACCCAGATCCGGGAAGGTCTTTCCGGTGCGGATGAGGCACTGAAAAAGCTACTGGATGATCTGTTCAGCGACGATGCCATGGAGGTGTCCGCAGATATTACCGTATTAGAACAACTGTTGAAAACCGAAGGGTCCGAAAACAAGATGGACTTCTCCGGACTGGATATGTAGTTCGGACATCCCGTCCGGACCCAAGCGACATGGATTAAAGGAGGAAGACGAAAATGAGCGATGAATTAAAGATGGAAGTTCCTACCCTGACCCTGGGCGGTGAGCCTGAGACAGAAGCTGCCGGAGCGGGTGCAGCAGCAGTTGCCCCGGCCCCTCTGAAAGAGATCGGTATAGAAGATAAAATCGAACTGACCCCGGAGGAAAAGAAGGTGGTCGATGAATTCGTGCAGAAAATTGACCTGACCAACTCCACCCACATTCTTCAGTACGGTGCCGACGCCCAGCAGAAAATTGCGGATTTTTCCGATACTGCCCTGGAAAGCGTCCGGACCAAGGACCTGGGTTCCGTCGGCGACTCTCTGGCAAGTCTGGTTACCGAGCTGAAAGGCTTCAACGCCCTGGAAGAGAAAAAAGGCGGCCTGATGGGCCTGTTCCACAAGGCGGCAGACCCGATTGCCCAGCTGAAATCCAAATATGACAAGGCCGAAGTGAATGTGGAAAAAGTCGTGGACATTCTGGAAGGCCACCAGGTGACCCTGACCCGCGATATCGCCGTTCTGGACGAACTGTTTAAGGCCAATACCACCAACTTCAAACAGCTGTCCATGTACATCGTGGCTGGAAAGAAGAAGCTGGAAGAAGCCTACAACGTAACCCTCCCGGCCATGCAGGCCAAGGCGAAGGAAACCGGCGCTACCGAAGACGCCCAGGCTGCCAATGATTTTGCGCAGATGTGCAACCGGTTCGAGAAAAAACTCCATGATCTGGACCTGACCCGCACCGTCTCTCTGCAGATGGCGCCGCAGATCCGCCTGGTACAGAATAACAATACCCTGATGGTGGAAAAGATTCAGACCACCCTGATCAATACCATCCCTCTGTGGAAGAGCCAGATGGTGCTGGCACTGGGTCTGGCAAACAGCGAAGAAGCCGTCAAGGCACAGCAGGCAGTTTCAGAAACCACCAACGAGCTCCTGCGTAAAAACGCGGAAGTCCTGAAGCAGACCACTATCAACGTGGCGAAGGAATCCGAACGGGGCGTCGTGGATATCGAAACCCTGAAGGAAACTAACCAGAAGCTGATCGAAACCATCGACGAAGTGATGACCATTCAGAAAGACGGCCGGGAAAAGAGAAAGGCTGCCGAAGTGGAACTGATGAAGATCGAAACCGATCTGAAAGACAAGCTGCTGGAGGTGCGCGCTTAAATGAAGCTTCTTGAAAACAAAGCCGTTTCCATCGTGCTCATGGTGGTGCTCATTGCGGCAGGCACCTGGCTCGGCGGCTGGAAAGGGCTCAGCAACCTGTACAGCAAGGCGGAGGATGTTTTCTTCGTCGGGGAAGACGGCGACGGCATCTGCATCGAAAACGACCTGTCCGAACGGGCTGCTGCAGCAGGAAATATGGTGACCATCGCACGGAAATACCTGGGCGACAGCCAGGAGGTGAAGGCGCTTTCCGACGCTTCCTCTGCCCTGACAGCCACAGGCAAGAACAGGGATATCGCCACCCGCCTTTCCGCCAATCAGACGCTGGACACAGCCATGACCGCTCTTTATCAGCGGCTGGAAACAGAAAACCTGTCCGGCCAGGACGAAACATACCGTCAGCGGCTTTATGCTGACTTCAACTCACGAGGCGATACGATCAGTCATGACCCGTACAACCAGTACGCCCAGACGTATAACCAGACTTTGTCCGGCTTTCCGGCAAATCTTCTGGCTGCGCTGACGCCGGTCCACGAGGCTGTGCTGTTCTACTGATTTAGGGCGAATGACTGCAGGGGGTTACGGATGATGAATAATTTCTCAAAATCTTTCCGCCCGGCGCTGTCTGTCTTTCTGGCAGCAGTGCTGGGGCTGATGTTTTCGTTTTTCGGGGCCACAGCCGCTTTCGGCGCTGTGGTATCGCCTTCGTCCTCCTTTTATGTGACGGACAAAGCCGACGTGATTTCTCCCGATACGGAAGAATATATTGTACAGAAAAACGCAGAGCTGGAACAGCTCTGCGGCGGTCAGATCGTGGTAGTCGCGGTGGACTTTCTCGACGGTCTGGATATTGAAGACTATGCCTACAAGATCTTTGCCGACTGGAACATCGGTGATGAGGACAAGGATAACGGCATTCTGCTTCTGCTTGCCATCGGCGAGGAAAACTACTGGTGCATGCAGGGAAAGGGCCTGGAAAACAAGCTGACCAGCGGCACCATCGACGATATCCTGTGGGACTACCTGGAGTCAGATTTCGCTGTCGGTGATTATGACAGCGGTGTCCGCTCTGTCTTCGATGCGTTATACAGTGAAGTCTGCAGTATCTACGGTGTGGGAACTTCCGGCAGCAGCCAGACCGATGTCTATCCCGAAGGACCTGCCGGCGCAATGGAAGAATCCTCCGGCGGCATGGGCTTTTTCGGCATGCTTCTGGTGTGCTTTCTGATCCTTGTGGTGCTAATGGTGGTACTTTACATCTTTACCCGGGCCACCAGGAACCAGCAGCGGCAGGCATATGAAGAAATGCGGCGAAATCCGCAGCCATATGACGATCCCATGCGGGATCCGTTTGATAACGCCCGTCCGATTCCGACCGGCAGGCGCAGGTCACGCAGACCGGTGATCGTCATGCCGCCGTCTTCCAAGCCACCACGTCCGAACCAGAATCGAAGTAACCGGAAACCACCGAGATCCGGCGGCGGCTTCGGCGGCGGCGGATTTGGCGGGGGCGGCTTCGGCGGCGGTGGCCGAACCGGCGGAAGCTTCGGTGGAGGCGGTCTGGGCCGAGGCGGCGGCGGTATCAGCCGTGGCGGCGGCGCAGGGCGGCGCGGAAGGTAAGCCAGTAATACGAAAAAAACAAACCATGGGAAAGATGTTTGCAAATCACGTCTTTTCCATGGTTTTTTATTTCATGCTTCTTTTCAGGCTTCCTGCGCCTGCAGCGCCGATGCGATATAGGCCGGCACCTTTTTCTTCTCGATGCCCAGGGCCACTGCCAGTTCACCGTACAGCAGATCCTCCGCCTTTTTCATGAACCGCTCGTCCACAGCGCCTAGCTTCTTTTTGCTTTCCTGTGCCTCCTGCTGCTTGTGATAGATGGACATGGTCATCCGGATCAGGTTCCTGCAGTCGTGAGTGTTCAGCAGGTTCTCATAATGCTCCGAAAGCTGCCGCAGCACCGGATTATAATAGGCCTGAACATGGATAGCGGGAATGGCTGCAATCAGTTTCTCTGCCTCCTCCTTCGAAATCAGCGGACGCATGAAAATCTTGCCTCCGTCAGCCGGCGTGGAAATGCTGCAGCTGTCCTCAAAGGGCTGCAAAGTATAATACAGATGCTCACGGTCCATGCCCGGCACTTTCATCTTTTGGATTCCCACCACCTGGCAGGCACCCACATTTCCGTAATAGATCCACTCTCCAACCTGATACATGCACA
>JBJESY010000057.1:0-4718 GCA_051883035.1 Anaerovoracaceae bacterium
GCTGCTCCACGCCGGGTGTTTCCCTGATTTCCCCGCCGCCGCACCACGACATTTATTCCATCGAGGATCTGTCACAGCTGATTTACGACCTGAAGAATGCCAACCGGGCAGCCCGGATTTCCGTGAAGCTGGTTTCCGAGTGCGGCGTAGGCACCATCGCAGCCGGCGTGGCCAAGGCGGGAGCCCAGGTCATTCTGATTTCCGGTTATGACGGCGGCACCGGTGCAGCACCACAGAGCTCCATCCACGGAGCAGGTCTGCCGTGGGAGCTGGGTCTGGCAGAGACCCACAAGGCCCTGATCGAAAACGGCCTCCGGTCCAGAGTCATTCTGGAGACCGACGGCAAGCTGATGACCGGCCGGGATGTGGCCATCGCCTGCATGCTGGGCGCCGAGGAATTCGGCTTCGCCACGGCACCGCTGGTGACCATGGGCTGCGTCATGATGCGTGTCTGCAATCTGGACACCTGCCCGGTGGGCGTCGCGACCCAAAATCCATCCTTACGGCTCCGTTTCTGCGGCAAGCCGGAGTATGTGATGAACTTTATGCTGTTTGTTGCCGAAGAGCTTCGTGAGATCATGGCATCCCTGGGCATCCGCAAAGTTTCGGATCTGGTGGGCCGGACGGATCTTTTGAAGGTATCCGACCACATGATCACCGACCGTGCAGCCTCGGTGGACCTGTCCCGGATTCTGTATAAGACGGCCTCCGGCGAGCCGGCTTTCGAGAGCCATGTGGGCTTTGATCCGGCCAAGGTGTACGATTTCCAGCTGGAGAACACTCTGGATGAAAAGATGATCCTGCCTGCCATGGAAAAGGCTCTGGAAAAGAAGGAGCCTTGTGCGGTGGATGTGGAAATTTCCAGCACCAACCGGACCCTGGGCACCATCTTCGGTTCCGAGGTGACACGGCGGTACGGAAATACTCTGCCGGATGATCTGTATCAGATCCGCTGTACCGGCAGCGGCGGCCAGTCTCTGGGCGCCTTCCTGCCAAAGGGTGTGACCATCCGTGTGGAAGGAGACAGCAACGATTACTTCGGCAAGGGACTGTCCGGAGGCAAGCTGGTGATCTGTCCGCCGGCCGGCAGCAAGTTCAAGGCAGAAGAAAATATCATCATCGGCAACGTGGCCCTCTACGGCGCCACCTCCGGCAGCGCCTATATCAGCGGCATCGCCGGCGAGCGGTTCTGCGTCCGGAATTCCGGTGCCCGTGCTGTGGTGGAAGGTGTCGGCGATCACGGCTGTGAATACATGACCGGCGGCAAAGTCCTGGTGCTGGGTCCAACCGGCAAAAACTTTGCAGCAGGCATGAGCGGCGGTATCGCATATGTACTGGATGAGCATCACGATTTCTATCTGAACCTGAACAAGTCCATGGTTTCCATGGAGACGGTGTCAGAGAAGCACGATATTGAAGAGATTACAGCCATGCTGAAGGAGCATCTGGCAGCCACCGGCTCTGCTCTGGCAGAACGGATCCTGGCGGATCTGCCGGCATATCTGCCGCTGTTTAAGAAGATCATTCCGGAGGACTACCGCAAAATGCTGAATGCCATCGGCCACTTCGAGAAGAAGGGCCTGACAAGAGAGCAGGCGGAGCTGGAAGCGTTTTATAAAGTGACCAAAAAGTAAGGAGGACCGGATATGGGTAAGGCAACAGGATTTTTGGAATATGAAAGAAAAACCAATCCGGCAATAAGTCCGGCGGAGAGAATACAGAACTTCAATGAGTTTCATCCCATGATGATGAAGGAGGAGCGGCAGGAGCAGGGTGCCCGCTGCATGAACTGCGGCGTGCCGTTCTGCCAGTCGGCCATGTCGCTTCACGGCGCCGTGTCGGGCTGCCCGCTCCATAATCTGATTCCGGAGTGGAACGATGAGATTTATCACGGAAACTGGAGTCATGCACTGGCCCGGCTGCTGAAAACCAGCAGCTTCCCGGAATTCACCGGGCGGGTCTGCCCGGCCCTCTGTGAAGCGGCCTGTACCTGCGGCATGTATGATGATCCGGTGACCGTCAAGGAAAATGAATTGTTTGTCATCGAGTACGGGTTCCAGAAGGGCTTCGTTCAGCCCCAGCCGCCGGCGGTCCGCACCGACAAGCGGGTGGCCGTGGTGGGCTCCGGCCCGTCGGGCCTGGCCTGTGCGGACCGGCTCAACAAGCGTGGCCACCAGGTCACCGTATTCGAGAAGGAGGACCGGCCCGGCGGCCTGCTGATGTACGGAATTCCTAACATGAAGCTGGAGAAATGGGTCGTCCAGCGGCGTGTGGAACTGATGGAGGCGGAAGGGGTCCGGTTCATTACCGGCAAAGACATCCGCACCGCCAAAGATGCCCGCACCCTGATGAAAGAGTTTGATGCCGTGGTGCTCTGCTGCGGCGCCGGCCGGCCCCGGGACCTGAAGGTCCCGGGCCGGGACGGGGCCAAGGGCGTCCACTTCGCCGTAGACTTCCTCAAGTCCACCACGAAAGCGTTGCTGGATGAAGCCGAGGCGGTGGCCTTGGGGTTCGGTGTAGCCGGAGCACAGGTCGGAACGACGGCCGCCGCCGGGACACAGGCCGAGAGGGCCGCTGCCGGGACACAGGCCGAGAGGGCCGCTGGCGCGGGAACATCATCCGGAAAGGCCGGAACCGCAGCCGGTGCGGCCTTCGGAACATCATCCGGAAAGGCCGGAGCCGCAGCCGGTGGGGCTTTCGGAATATCATCCGGAAAGGTCGGAACCGCATCTGACCGGGCCTTCGGAACATCATCCGGAAAGGTCGGAACCGCATCTGACCGGGCCTTCGGCGGCACCCAGCTGGCCGGCCGGATCCCTGCGAAACCAGACCTTTCCGCCTGCATTTCCGCCGCCGGAAAGCGGGTCGTTGTAGTAGGCGGCGGCGATACCGGAAATGACTGTGTGGGCACTGCCATCCGCCACGGCTGCAAATCCGTGGTGCAGCTGGAGATGATGCCAAAGCCGCCGACGGAGCGCCGGGAAGACAACCAGTGGCCTCAGTGGCCGAAGGTGCTGAAGGTGGACTACGGCCAGGAAGAGGCCATGGACCAGTTCGGCGCAGATCCCCGCATCTACCAGACAACGGTCAAAGCCATTCTGACGGATGAATCCGGCCAGATCCGCGCATTGCAGACCGTAAAGCTGGAACCATCCCTGGACGAAAAGACGGGAAGAACCGTCATGAAAGAGGTTGCCGGCAGCGAAGCCGAAATGGAATGTGACCTGCTGCTCATCGCAGCCGGCTTCCTGGGACCGCAGGAATATGTAGCGAAGGCCTTCGGCGTCAAGACCGATGGCCGCAGCAACCTGCAGGCACTGGATGAAAAGGCCTCCGCCGGGGAGGCCACCGTCGCCTGCGGCGGAAATGGCCCAGCCGCCGCCTGCGGCGGCGGTGAAGACGGCCGGCCGGCCCGGCCTGCCGGGCCGTTCGCGACCAGCGCGGCCGGCGTCTTCGCGGCGGGCGACGCCCGCCGGGGCCAGTCCCTGGTGGTCTGGGCCATCGCAGAAGGCAGAGCCTGCGCCAAAGCAGTGGATGAGTACCTGATGGACTACACGAACCTGCTGTAGTCGCAGCATTTCACTGCAATACGAGATAACAAAACCTGCCGCAGAAGGGAATTGAGCAGGAAATCCTTCTGGCGGCAGGTTTTTCTGACGGTTCGTATAGTGAAACCCCCTAAATCGGGCAGTAAAAATCGCGATAGAAGGGGGGACACTCTTTGTAAAAGTACAGAAATATTATGAATATATCATAAAAACTGGAAATAATGGATGAAAATTCGAAAGGAATCATGGAAAACTGGCGCTCTCGGGCTGCGCGTCCCCCTTCTTTTCGGCTTTTTTGCCCCAAAAAAAGGGGGTTCGCACTCTGGGAACCCGGGAATCACGCTTCGACAACTAGACTTTTGCGCCGGGAAGGCTGGGGTTCGTGCCAAGGCGGTGGATGAGTACCTGATGGACTACACGAACCTGCTGTAAAGGCACATCATAGAATAGAAAAAAGAAAACTCCACGTAAATGCCCGATTTTTGGATTTACGTAAAGTTTTTTCTTGACGGCGTTTTCGTTTTCGCATAACATGAATAGAGCAGAAGCAAACATTCGAAAGGGGACGAAGAAAACATGAAAAAAATTATTGCAGCAATGCTTGCGGTTATGCTGATTATGACTGCATTTTCTGGGGTTTCCTGGGCACAGGAAACAGTGAATCCGGCTCCATTCGCATCTCCATCGGCATCCTCCGTCGGAGAGAATGCATACGATGATATCGAAGCGGCGCAGACCGAGGCGTCAGGGACGACCGGGCTTGCAGGGGAAACCGAGCTGCCTGCTGACAGCCAGACGCCTGCTGACGGTGAAGCCCCGGGGGAAAGCGAGGCACCGGGGGACAGCGAGACGCCTGTGCTGAACGGGTGGCAGACGGATGCATCGGGAGAAACCTTCTATTATCAGGACGGTGTCATGCTGAAAGGCTGGCAGACCAT
The DNA here is from genome assembly GCA_051883035.1 of Anaerovoracaceae bacterium. Classification (GTDB taxonomy): domain Bacteria; phylum Bacillota; class Clostridia; order Peptostreptococcales; family Anaerovoracaceae; genus RGIG7179. The sequence goes on from JBJESY010000057.1 coordinate 4,487, forward strand.
CGACGGCGAGATCTATTATTTTGGCAAAAAAACAGGCAAGCTGTACAGGGGATGGCATACCATTGGCGGAAACCGGTATTATCTCGGCAGAACCACCGGGAAACTGTATACCGGCATACATAAAATCAGAGGAAACGTTTACACTTTTGATGAAAGCGGCGTGCTTCTGCGGACGGTTTATGGAAATAAGAAGGCAATCTGCCTGACCTATGACGACGGCCCTTCCGGAAAT